>JAVZMI010000005.1 GCA_038883335.1 Candidatus Bathyarchaeia archaeon | reverse complement strand
CTCTAACCATAAAATCCAAGGGTTCAACTATTAACCTCACCCCAATCGCTTGGAGGTGAGCTGGCATATGAGAGAACCTGTAAAACTCAGCCATATTGCGCACCCTGAGTGTCACCTCAGCGGAAGCCCCCTCCCGCTTCACTAAGCTCTCCTGCTCATCTTTAAACTCTTCAAGTCTTTTCCTCAAGTGAGGATTATCTTTTAGAATGCTGAGGTAACTCCTCCTTATGGGGTTATGGTAAAAGTCGGCAACTTCACATAGAAACTGGACGAAGCAATTTAGATCATCGGGCCTCGGCCTAATGGATGCTAATATAGTTCTCATCAACAACTCAAATCCCTGTGTAGTAAATTCTCTGAACACGCTCAAATATTCTGGAACAGTCTGCCTCTCATGCCTCCACTTATTGCTCAAGAACTCAAGAAGTGACAAGGCTGCAGTTTGACTATCAATGTCTTCAATGTTATGGCCTGCCTTAGCATACTCTAAGAGAAGTTCGTATACAGCCTCACTCCTCTGACCCAGACTTGAGCCTATAGTTAAAAGGGCGAAGGCTAGACTGTCATCTCTATATTCCACCTTCGTCAGGATTGACCGAGTCTGTTCGAAGTTCCTGAATTCTGGGAACGCCATGAGCGCTACGACACCTTTGGCTGTCAGATAATATCCACTTTTACTGGTTTGCATAGCCTTCTTACATAACAGGCCTTTGGCCTCTAACACTCCCACGCTCTTGGCGACTGCTAAATTTGAAAATTGATATGACTTAACAATCTGGCGCCTTGTGACTTTGCCTTCTCCAACTGCGAGGAGAACTAGTAAATTTCTTTCAAACGCCCTCTTCGAAGTTGCTGACCCGTTCCTAAAATTGAGGCTTGGAAATAGTGTAAGAATGCTTTGATCAGCATCTTCGACGCTGCCGCTTGAAACTCCTGCCACCCCAGAGATTTCTCCCGTAAGTTACATTAAACCCACTATAGCTTAATGGAATTTATATCTTCGCCCATCAAAACAAGGGAGACGTTCAGTGTGAGCTGTGAAAAGCGGAGGGTTGAGACTAGATCTCATCAATATGGGTCATCTCCTCAAACGGCATCAAATCTTCAATGACCTTAGTTTGAATTGGAATGCCGCTCTCACTTACTGCAGCTAGAGGGTTAGTTCCACCTATAAGTGCTATGCCAACTCGACCGATGCCAACCGGGACGCCGAAGATGGATTCGTTGGGTTCGCCTATCTTTAGCACGCCTCCAATCCCAAGTCTTTCCGCTTTTTGCAGTATCATCTTAGCATTATCCACAGCGTCCATAGGGATCTCGCGTAGGTTAGTCAGAATCTGGCCGTTCCCCGTCTCTATCGCCTTCATAACTGAACTCAAGCCCTTCGTCGCGAATAGGTCTAGAGGGTCGAGTGTTGTGCCTGTGTATTTTATCGCGTCTGTAAACCTCAACGGCTTCCCATTCACAACTTGGAGTACACCTCCAAACTCTAAGGTTATGGGGATCCCAGCCTTGTGCAGTATGCCATCTTGAGTTATGCTACAGAGGGTGAAGATCATCTTCTTGCCTTGAGGTACGGTGTTACCCCCAAAACTCTCTCCCCCGTCGAGGATCCTGATCTTTGAAGACACCGTGTAACCCGCCTTGATAACTCTCTTAATAATCACGATAGCTTCTTTGAAGTTCTCATCGTCAACAAGTGCTAGATTGACTATCACATTTCCTTTCCCACTCTCAATATCAAAATCCATCCTGTAGATTAGAGACTCTATCTTTGCTATGACGAACCCCATCCGACTTATCATCAGAGCGTTTCTTATCTCCTCTAACCCCTTAGCTGTTATCACACGCCCCTCATAGCCAAAGTTCTCTGTAAGGCCTCTTTCATCCAATATCTTCAGATGATACCTCACCGTCCGCTCGTCAAGTCTGAACCCTCTCCTCATGAGTTCATTAGCCACAAGACGGGCGCCCACAGGCTCTCTGTGTTCGCTGAGCACCTTCAAGATCTCTATAAGCTTTCTCTCAGAGTATTCGCCCACCATCTTCACCCGCACTGGTTCTGAGAAGATCTTCGCATAAATTAGCCTTACGTAACTTCAAGGATGATGCACCCAGATTGAGGCACAGTACCAATGAGACCACTGCAACAGAAAGATGAAAGCAGCAGCGGTTTGGATGATTCTTTCATCTGAGGCTTAAACTGAAAGCCTCCCAAATGACATATTAATGCGTATGGTGGGAGGAATGCCGGGTTTATGTATCTGCCAAATTAGGTTAAGGGAACTACTTTATTCCCATTTTCCGCGCGTATCTGGCTATCAAGAAGACTACGAACGCAACTATTATGAAGTCAATTAATACGCCTACAAAGTCACCTATGGCGAGGTTTATTCCATTCCCAACCGGTATACTGACCACAGCCTTCCTCCAATCACCACTAGGCAGGAAGGCGCCTGGAATAGGCATTATGATATCTGTTACGAGCGCAGAGACGACTTTACCTACATATAAACCAATAACGAAGCCGACAGCCAGACCTAGAACCCCATATTTGCCTATAAAGTCCACAAACTCAGCCAATAGACCTTTGGGTGGTGGAGGCGGCGGGGGTGCTGGTTTGGGGGTTACAGCTTCTCGAATCTTCCTCAGCTCATCCAGAATCTCCTGCTCTAATGACATCACACATCGGCTATAATATGCCTGATCCCTCTGTATAAAACTTTGGAACATAAAGTATGCACCCGTATATTACACCTCACATTAAGCCCTTCTCTCAAGCGTCATCTTGTTAATTGAGGTCAAAATTAGTTTGTATATCTCCATTACACAGAGGGCTGAGCTGAAATATTAAGGGCGTTAAACCATTGAATGAACTTAAAATTTTGCGTTAATCAAAAAATGCAGTGGTTGCCTCAGCTTCGGCAATTATACTTATAACCGTTATTTTCACATAAAATATAGAAGAATATTATGTTCTTTGGGGGTAGGTAGATGGAGGAAAAGAAAGAAAAGGCGGAGGAAGTTGCCGAGAAGACAGGTGAGATAGTCGGGAAGGGGATTAAAAAAGGACTTGAATTCGCTAAGGCGTTCGGGAAAGGTGTAAAAGGGGCGGTCACAGAGAAAGATGAGAAGAAAAAATAGTTAAGCATCCGGCAGTCCACTCGGTTCTCTGATTAAAACTCAGCGGTATGGTGCGATTCACGGATTTGATTCAGCATTTATTGATTAAGGACGACATCTACTTTTATTTACTCAAAAGCTAATGACTCTGCGTGCATTATCCATGCAACTAAGCTAAAGCGTAACTAAATGGCAAGTCGCACTAAACACTGCCAGGACCCTCAGCAATTATCCTGTGGTGGCAAACTGCATCTACAGCCCTCGCTATCGTAATAGTGTTTTAGCTGGCGAATGTTAGGCTCAGGGTTTAATTTTTCGAGTATTGAAGCCAGCACCCTGGATCGGAGGCTAGCATATTGCCCGTACATTCATATGCTCTCCCTCTACATCCCGCGCAAATATCACGGTTTGCACATTCCCCGCATTCTCCTTTCAACAGATCTCTTGAGCGGAGCATAGTCAAGATTGGAGACCTCTCCCAGATATCCACAATATTTCCTTTTCTCACATTTCCAATCTTAACCTGAAGGAGCATACAGGGAATCACATCTCCATTTGGGAGAATGGTTACATACCCCTCTGGCATCCCAGCGGCACAGCCGCGATTATAGTATGGTATTCTGTGTAGGAGATTGTTTGGGAAATGCCTCGGCTGAATCTTCTTCTCCTTTAGAATTAGAGGGTACATGGGGCACGCTGGTACCCTTATTATGATAGGACACTCGGCTTGCGCTTCAGCCAGCCACTCCATAACTTTTTCCCTTTCACCCACGCTCAGCACTTCCTCGGCGCATTCGCGTTTCACTCTACTCACCTGCACCAGATCGAAGAACTCAGCGGCATTCGCTCCACTTTCAACTGCTAATTGGAGTATTTGAGGAAGCTCCGTGATCGTCCGTCTCCTGATGACCGTGTTAAGCTGAAAAGGCAGCCCGGCATCCTTGCAAGCTCTGATTCCTTCTATAGCCTTGGCGTAGGCGCCCTCTTCACCTCTGAATCCGTCGTGCGTTTCAGCTTGAGCCCCATCCACCGAGATAGCTACAGCTTGCACCCCAGCCTCACGCATCTTCGTTGCCACTGACCCGTCGATGAGGGTTCCATTGCTCCCTACAACTACCCTTAAACCTTTTGCTGAAGCATGGCGTGCAAGTTGGTAGAAGTCGTCTCTGCAAAGGGGCTCTCCACCATCAATAATCAGAAGCTTTGCTCCCCAATTTGCGATGTGATCAAGCAGTCTTTTAGCCTCATCTGTTGTTAATTCGTCGGGCGCACTTTCCTCAGCTGCTTCGCTGTAGCAGTGCTTGCATTTTAGATTACACTTCTTAGTTATGGCGTAAGAAACTAGATAGGGCGGGGCAACCATCAAAATCCCACCATTGCAGTAATGAGTCCAAACCTATAAATTAAAACGTTCCGAAATTGCGAAGGGGAATCATTTCGACTTAATTTTTAAAAAAACATCTGAGCATGGCGAAAACTGAGAGAACAGTCTGCATAATGCTTAAAAATTCTTATAAACACGTTCGACCGAACCATAATCGGTGTCCTCGTCGGCTTCCGTAGGAAGACCAGCCGCAACTCTACATAAACAGTGAAGTACATGAAAAGTATGATTATATGCAGCTGGAAGATGCCGTCTGGGCTTGGGATTTTAAGAGAACCATGCGCTCTTATCCATACCAATGTGTGGGGGTATGATAGTGGAGGATGAGCTTAGAGAGGAGACTGAGAGTTGTTTCAAGCTCTTGAGAAACGGTGAAGCTGTAATCTTCCGCGTAGTCACATTCACGGACCTCAAGAAGACTTTGGAGGGGCGTTTCGCTTCAGGCGCCTTTATAGTCCTATACGATGCTGGGCGAGGCTGCGGTAGGCGCAGTAGTCAACGCCTCATGCAGATATACCCTGACAGGGAGGAGCTGCTCAAAGCCATAGCCCAAAATAAACGGAGCGAAGGATGGGGAAACATACGATTCCAACTCGACATGGAAAATGGGACAGGAAAAGTGGTTTTGGTTGAAAGTTTTGAAGCGAAAGAGTATGGGCCCTCCCAGCAACCAGTATGCTGGTTTTTTAGAGGCTATTTGGAGGGGGCGCTAAGCCAAGCCTTCAACAAGCCTCTAAAAGCAACAGAGACCGCCTGCATAGCCAGAGGAGACAAACAATGCGTCTTCCAGATATAACCAGAACCTCAAAGGGGAGAAGGGAAGTAGGTGAACGTGAAGAGGATGCGCCCCCATATTCTGCGATTTAGACACCTCTTCACCACGGCCTCCACCAAAGGGGCTGCTTCGTCCATCCTAAACTTATCTTCTCACAACCTACTAAAGGCCTGCGAACCGTTGCCATCTATCCTACTCTCACACAAACAGACAGGTAACCGCAACCCTTATTATTTCATTTACATATGCCGAGAATAGTTATCTAAGCCGGATTCAAACTCGCATGATTTTCAATAAACAGCTAGGGAAATTTTTGGCGGGCCCGAGGGGATTTGAACCCCTGACCTACAACTCTCCCCAAGTTTAGGAGGCTGCCGCGCTATCCTGACTGCGCCACGGGCCCAGCCATTCAAGAGATTACCTCATCTTTAGAAGTTTCGGTTTCAAACTTTCAGAGACAGCATATCACTCCACCGATGCATCTATGAAAGTTGCGTAAATCTCTCCAAACGTTGAAGTTGCTCGATCTTAAAGACTAGTTTGCCCAGTCTCTTATGGCGGATAAGCTCTTGCGCCAAGTCCACCGCGTACGCCGCCTTGTCGATAACTATAGCATCGCTACTCGCAACTATTTTCGCATACTCTAAGGTGCAACTGTCAGCCTGCTTCACTGCTGAAGCTACTCCCTCAACCCCCGCCTCCGCTAGAAGCCTCCTAGTCAGAGCTGCAACATCACCGCTCCTGCTTATCTGGGCGTCAAAGAAGAAACCAACCTCACCAACCTCTGAACTCTTGATGATAGAGGCAATCATGCGTAAGGCATCCTCAGTGATAACCTTCATCTCATACCCACCATGCACAGCAGACAGGTCCCTTATGAAACCGTCGTCGCAGATTATCAAGGGTTTGGATTCCAGTAAGCTCTCCACAGTTATTAGCGTGTTATATCCGTCCACCGCGATCCGCTTCCCCTTCGCTTCTCTGAGAGGAATAAGCTTCGTCCTGCGCGCCCTAGCCTCCTCGAGGCTGTGGACGCATCGATAAAGCAGGAGTCTCTCCAGTCTGCTTAACAGATATTTATCTCCTACAAGCCTTAAAGAGGTCTCTCTCTTATATCCTCGGTTCAGGAGGTACCTGTAATCTTCTATAGCTCGGAGGAGCCTCCCCATGAGCAGGTCTCCGCATCAGCCTATTCCACGTAGATTCCTGGGCGATGTGGCTCTGCTAGAAAGGATCGCCCCTGCGGGTCAAACTTGGCAGGGTCATCTTCACGGTATATCTCGATACTAGCGTTGAATTCACTCTCCAGAAAGCCCTGAGCCTCTTTCAAATATGCTGTCTCGTCGAGTAACCCCGCTGCCATCGCCTTCTCCAACCGGTCTCTAGGCGCCCTTGAGACAACTTCGAAGGTTCTCTTCAAGAATTTAACCGCCGATTCTGCCCCTACAGCAGCTTTGTATGAAGCTGTTACCTCCCTTATTAGTTGGGGGAGGGAGGCTTCGTTCTTGAGTGTAGCTTCTAACACCCTTAGGTAGACTCTCCACTTCCAATCCGATGCGGTATAATAACATATCCTCCTAGGACTTATGTTGGTGGCTTTGAGTATGCTTTTTGTGTCCTCCACCACCGAGATGATGATGCTCTCCAACTCCTCTGCTCTGAGGTCGATCTTCTCCACGCTTGGAGAGGGCCAATTGGCTAACGCCACGAAACCTTCCTTTCCAAGGAGGCTCCACACCTCCTCGGCGAGGTGAGGTATGAATGGAGCTAAGAGCCTGATCTGAATGTCGAGGGTCTCCCTTAACACTCCCGCTGTAACCCTCCTCCTCTCCGGGCTCTCAACTTGGCTTCGCCTAAGATACCATTGAACATCCTGATCCAGAAGGTAGAGGGCGATCTGGCATGCTTTCATAACCTCAAGTTTCTCCATGGTTTCGGTGACTGCTTGGATATGCCTCTGGACACGACTTATCAGCCACCGGTCGCACCAAGTCAGGTTCCGCTCTTCCTCAGCTGAAGGTCTTTCAAGACTGGCGACCTTAACGGCGTGGTTATAGAGGCGCTCTAATCGGTCACTCATCGATCTTGCGAGGTTGGCGCTGAAGTCGGCGTCTTGAAGAAGCCCAGCGGTAGCCAGCAGGGAGATCCTGAGCGGGTCAGCGCCATAGATGGCAATGGCCTCGCGGAGTGGGATTATGTTCCCCAGACTCTTTGACATCTTCTGCCCTTCCATCAGGACGCTGCCATTGACCACTATCTGCCTAGGCCAGAGAGCCTCTGGAAATATGGCTACATGGTTAAAGATGAAGTAAGTCAGATGGTTAGTAACTAAATCGCGGCCTGAATGCCTAGCGTCTAGAGGGTAGAAGTATGTGAACTCACGCCGCATCTCTTTTAGGAGGTTTACGTTTAGGTTGGAAGACTTACTCACAGCCGAGACGTCGCCCTCGCCGAAGAACACGTAATCGAATACAGCGTCTGTTAGCTGATCGGCTGAGATGTGTTCTCGGTTAATGTACTTCGCCAATAAGTAATATGCCATGTAGATCGTGCTGTCCGAAAGTGACTCAATTATCCAACTAGGATCCCAAGGTAGCCGTGTCCCCAAGCCGGATCTTCTAGCGCATGCCTTCTCTTTCAGCCATTCAATTACGTACGTGAACTCACGCCGCATCTCATCTGGAAGAATGCTCATCTTACTTAAACACTCACGCGCTCGCCTCTTCCATTCAGCGTTCCCATAATCGATAAACCATTGATTCTCAAATATCTTGACCACACACTCTGTCCCACACCGGCAGAGGATAGGTCTATTGGCCAGCTCATACATAGTCCCAGCCGCGCCTGCTTGTATCAGATCTCTCTTAACAGCCTCTTTCGCCTCAGCTACCGACAACCCAGCGTAACAGCCCGTGTTAGCCTTCATCCTTCCACTATGGAATTCATGCCTGTAGACCACTCGGGTAGCCTCTTCGAGGCGTGTGTCAGTCTGATCTTTTATCTTAAACTCTCTGACCACATCCGCGGCTGGGCTCTCAGAGTAACCTGGCAGTTCGATAATGGATATGGGTTCAAGTTTCCCTAAATCCTCCTTCCCCAAACCGTATGGGGCCAAGACTTCTGGGCTCCGCCTCACCTCTTCAAGGGCTACACAATCGTATGGGGCGTGGGCTGGGACTGACATCACCACGCCGGTAACCACGGCTGGATTTACAAAGCGGGCTGGGAGTATGGGGACTTTTTTACCGGTAGCTGGGTTTGATACGTATTTTCCTATGAGGAATTTTCCAGGAAACCTCCTCTTCACTTCCACCTTATGTGCAAGGAGTCGCAGCTTCTCTACGGATTCGGCGCTGATTATCTGGTTCTCTCCATCAACATTCGCTTCAACGTATTCGGCGCCAGGATTAACCCAGATGTTCGTGACTCCAAAGATTGTCTCCGGCCTCAGAGTTCCTGTGGGAAGGATGAAGTTTTCGTTCTTAAATTTGATGAGGGTAAATTCCTCTATCTCAGGCTCTACGTCGCCTCTTGTGTCATGTTGCCCAACGGGGTGGCCGCAACTGGGGCACCACCCAACCGCATGGCTCCCCTGGGATATAAAGCCTCGCTCACGTAGTTTGCGGAATTGCCATTCAATGAAGCGACTATATTGGGGGTCTATAGTGGTAAATTCGCGGCGAAAGTCTATTGAGTAGCCCATCTTCTTCATGCCCTCTCTTATCTCTTCATGGAAGTAGGTAGCGATCTTCAGTGGATCCTTGAATTCTTCGAGGAGTTGAGGGGGCACTTTGTATATCTCTCTGAAAGTGGTGATCAGCTCCTCGTCCCCTGCGGCGAGACGCTTAGCCATCGCTAGGATGGGGGTTCCAGTATAGTGGAAACCCATCGGAAGCAAGGTGTTATAGCCTCTCATCCGGCGGTATCTGGCATGGACATCAGCAAGCGTATAGGTTCGGCCGTGGCCTATGTGCTGTGGACTGTTAGGGTAGGGGTAAGCCACTGTGAGGAAGAACTTCAGCCTAGACGGATTCGAGTCTGGATCAGCCTCGAAGACTTTAGCCTCAGCCCACCTCTTCTGCCACTTCTCTTCAATCTCCTTCCAAACCAGCGGCAACTTAACCTCGCCTCAGCTGCCTTCCTACAACAACTTCAACAGCCTCAAGGGCTTCATTCACCTTATCTAACCTCGGACCTCCACCCTGGCCTAGGTGCAGTTGACCACCGCCGCCACCACCCAGCATCACGGACAATTCAGCCGTAACCTTCCCAGCGTTGACGCCGACTTCTACAGCCTTCGCCCCAGCCATAACTACAATCCTAGCCGAGTTTGTAGTGATACCGATATATACGACCACAAGGTCTGCTTCTGCCTTCACGAGTTCGCTCCAAGTTTTTATTACACTATCCAAGTCAGCATTCTCGGCCGCCATTTTCATCACCCTTACACCGTTGACTCTTCTTGCTTTCTTGAGTAGCTCGGAAGCCTCATAGGAGGCAGTTCTCTCTCTCAGTCTCTCAACCTCCTTCCTTAGAGCCTTCAGCTCCGACAGCAAGTCTTCAACGGCCTTCTCAGAATGTTCTACGGGAACGCCGAGGGTCTCAGCCACATGTCTTATCTTATTCTCGCTCTGTTGGATGTGGTGAATCGCAGATTGTCCGGCTGCGAATAAAATTCTCTCCACTCCGTCTTGTATCCTTTCGCTCTTCAAGATTTTTATGAGACCCACCTCCCCAGTTGATTTACAATGTGTCCCCCCGCAGGCTTCTACATCCCAGTCGCCTATCTTCACAACCCTGATCTTCGCTCCGGGAACTACACCGCCCTGGTAGAGTCTGAAGCCGAATTTAGCCTCAGCATCTTCTCTAGCCATCCACATGGTCTCCACGGAGGTGTTGGCCATAACCGCTTCGTTAGCTAGCCACTCAAGTTTATGGATCTGTTCGAGGTTAAGCTTCTCGTAGTGAGCTATGTCTAGCCTCGACCTCACAACATCTTTTTGCGCCCCTGACTGCCATACGTGATCACCCAACAACCGCACCGCAGCTCCCATTATAAGGTGGGTCGCAGTGTGCTGCCTCATGAGAGGTAGTCTCCTCGCCCTGTCAACTATCCCCATGACTTCGCCCCCCTCACTTGGCATCTCCCCCTCGAGGGCGTGGAAGATTACATCTTGAATCTTCTGTGTGTCCACGACCTTAGCCTCTCCACCTTTGAATCTGATGATGCCCAGGTCTGGTGGCTGGCCTCCACCCTCAGGGTAAAAGGCAGTTTGGTCGAGAACCAAATATTTCCCATCCACAATACGCAGCACCTTCGCCTTGAACTCGAAAATGTGAGAGTCCTCATAGTATAGTAGCCTAGTTGGAGGCAATTTCCCCGCTAACTCCCTATACTTGGCAACCCAACCCGCAGTTTCCTCCGCCGTAGACTTGGCGGAACCTTCGTGAAGTTTGGCTATGCGGCTGAAGAAGTCAGCTGGTACCTCAACCTCCACCCCTAGGCTCTTAGCTGTCTGCTGGACAAAGTCGGGGGTTAGTCCGTGGGAGTCGTAGAGTTTCAGCAGCTCTCCTTCAGCTATAGTGGGCTTAGCTTTCGCCTTAGCCTCCCCAACCAGCCTTGAGACGATTTCCCTACCCCTAGCTAAGGTTGCCGCGTATCTCTTCTCTTCTAGATCAACCATTCTCAGAATTATCTCTACCTTCCTCTTATACTCTGGAAAGGCTGTAACAAGCTCTTTCAGCTGGATACTCAAGACCTCACTTAGAGGCATGGCAAGTCTTAACTCCTCCAAGTTTCGCAGGGTTCGCCTTATTAGTAGACGCGCAAGGTAACCAGCCTCAGCGTTTGATGGAACTACACCATCACCCAACATGAAAGTGAGGGTTCGCGTAAAGTCTGCTACAGCATATATAAGCTCCATAGGCTTCATCAGAGCCTCCAGCTCCGCCGGCGTAACTCTAACTCTCTCCGCAACCTTAGCTCTGAGGAGGGCTAACCCGCCAGGGCTCCTGATATCGACTAAGCCGGCCTGCCGAGAAGCCTCTAGGAAGATTGTCTCATCCTCTATTTTATATCCAGTAAGTCTGCAGAGTTCTTGGACTACTGGAGCGAAGGCTGTGTCGTAGATTGTGGGTTTCCCTTGGCTGAGCCACGCTATCCGTTCGAGACCGTAGCCTGTGTCGACGGTAAGGTTCTCTATGGGCTTCAGCTTGTCATCCTCAGTCTTATAATGCATATAGACCAGTGTGGCGAGTTCGATACCGTCGACTGTGACCTCGAAGTCTTCCCCTGCATTTCCACCACCTACCCACATCTCCTCAATGAACCGTATTCTTTCTGGCTTGATTCCAAGTTCACTGGTGAGGAATTCGAAGCAGTAGGCAGCCGTTTCATCCGTCCAATAGACCATCTCGCTTGGAGTGTTGAATGCATGATGCGCCATCATCTCGAAGCTGGTGAGATGTCTTCCGGATCTTCCCACGAGATCCATGTCTGTTAATCGCACACATGGTTGGGAAATGACTAGTGGGTTGGCTGGTGGAGGTACTAGTCCACTGGTAACCCACGGCTGGAAATCGTAGATTGAAGCACCAACGAAGAATACGTCATCTCGCCACCTTGCCACCACCGGATATCTACCAACCCTTCTATGGCCCCTCCTCTCGAAGAAGGAGAGGAACTTCTCTCTAACCTCCGCTACACTGTAGCTGGCCTTAGTGGACGGGCGGCCTAGGAATGCATATTCTTGGCAGGGCTGGTCTCCGCAGTAGACACTCTCCCTATCGAGAGTCCAGAAGTTTCTACCGCATGAAGCACACTGCTTCCTCACGAAGCCTTTCTCATCGAAGAGCTTTACATGGTAGATCGAAGACTTGTCTAAGCCTTCCATCATGCCTCCGACCTTAGTCTTCAATCGCTCTCAGCCCAACTATTAAGGTATATCGCTGCTGATGCGGCATAAATTTTAGCCGCCTCCACAACTGAAGGCAAATCAACATACTCGTTGGGAGCATGTGCTCCACCACCTTTAGGTCCTATTGAGACTGTGGGAATCCTACCTCTAACCACCAGATAATTCTCATCGCCAACGGAGAGCTCTATGCGCCTGCGAGGTTTGAAACCGCTGACTATTTGGCATGCCCGCTCAACAATATTCGATATCAGGCTCCTGCGGCTCAGAACGTAAGGTTCCATAAACGGAGTTTTACGCGTCATCAACCGCACTCTGAACTTAGCATCCGAGTCGAGGTCAGCTATCAGCTTCTCGATCTGCTTCAATGCAGTCTCCTTAGTCTCCCCGGGCACGAGAAGCCTATCAACCAGTATGCGGCAGAAGTCCGGAATAGAGAGAAACTCGGTCCCTCCGCTAACTGATAAAATGGATACGGCCCCCTTCACGCCCCTAAACCTTTTCAGGGGTAGACGCTTGAGGTGGGTTATGAACCTAGCAGCTTCATCCACCGCGTTTACACCCTCCTCAGCAAGGGCGCCGTGGCTGGATGTGCCTTTAACGGAGACCTCATAAACCGCTCGACCCCCCCTCCCCTCCACCAGATCGAGCTGAGTAGGCTCCGCGGAGATGGCGGCATGGATGCCTCTTAACTTCCCTTTCTGAATCAGAGCATCACACCCCCTAGAATAAAGCTCCTCGTCGCTCCCAAAGGCTACTAGGAGTGAGCCCCTCAATTTCACCCTCCGCAGCTTATTAGCCGCCGCCAATATTGCGGCTATCCCACCCTTCATATCAGAGGCACCCAAGCCATAGAGGCGGCTACCCTTCAGGGTAGGTTTGAATGGGGGATAGGCCCAGCCTGAGACAGGCTCTATAGTATCCATATGACCGTAGAGAAGGAGGCAGGCACCCTTCTCACCGCGGCTAAGACTAGCTAGGATGTCTGGGCCACATTCAGGTGTATCAATCTTCTCCACATTGAAGCCTAACCCAGAGAGATAGTTGGCTAGCCAGTCTGCTATGTCATGCTCGTTACCACTCACACTTGGGATAGAGATAAGCTCCTCCAAAATTGGCTTTACATCTCTCAGGGTGATACTTGGTGAACTTTGTGAGAGGAGCTTCAAGAGTGCATTTCACTTGAAGCTTATGGTCTCTTCGACAATCCCGTTGGGCGTTATTATCATGAAGTCAGCACCGTCACCGCTCTGGATGTCTCTAGCTACAGCCGCTTTTATGCTTCTAAGCGCCAGCTCCTTCGCCTCTTCTTGAGTCATGTCCTCTTTATAGCTGGATTCTATTATGCCTGTAGCTATCTCTGCACCGGAGCCGACGCATGAGAACTTGTCCTTTATCAGCGACCCAAGAGGGTCCAAGACATATATTGCTGGCCCCTCCTCATCGACACCCCCAATTATGGTCTGTGTGAGCAGGGGGAAGAGCCTCCTCTCGAAGAGGATGTTGGCCATCAGCTTTGCCACCGCGATTACAGAGGACGGCCGTGCGCTGTCTAGGCTGTGAAGCATGGAGAGGGAGGCAACATACCTTGCCAGTATTTGCATATCCGCGACTAAACCGGCGCATGCAGCGCCAACTCTATCGGTGAGCTTAAAAACCTTCTTACCCGCCTTACTAAGGACGAGGTATCCATACGCGACTCTCTTCTCCGAGGCTAGGATTACCCCGTCTTTAAAAGTTATACCAAGAGTTGTAGCCCCGGGCAGGAATGGGATATGAGCCATTATTAAGCCTCCTGTTTATTGGGATAAATACAGGCTATTATAAATCGTTATCGCAGGTGAATAGGGGACAAGACCTAAAGGGTTAAGAGAGATATTAGGGAAGATCTTCTGGAGTGGCAGTATGCCGGTTGAAGATTTCACAGTCACATTCATCCATAGAGGTGCAGTCAGCGACAAAAAGACCATTCCCTTCTCATCAATTCTCAAGATAAGCCGAGCTTGCTTCACCTACAGGTCAAACGGCGAGGAGATACTGATACCCCTCCATAGAGTCTTAGAAGTTAAGAATACCAAGACGGGTGTATCCCTGTGGAGGAAACCAAGCCGAGTTAACACATGCTCGGCTACGCGCGATAGGAAAGTACGCAGAACATTTTAATAATATATGTATTCTTCAAAATAACCCCAGCAGGAGGTTAATTTAGGCGTGTTAGAGTGTGGAGTGAAGATTAAGGTAAGATTCTTCACCACTCTAAGGGAGATTGTGGGAAAGAAAGAGGAGGAACTTATACTCCAACCAAATGCCACTCTAGAAGATGTCTTTAATAGCCTCTCAAGAAAATATGGCTCCAGATTTACTGATTACACTTTAGATGAAGGGGCGATCAAGCCTTTTCTCCAAGTGCTAATAAACGGTCGCAATGCAAACCTTCTCGATGGGATGGCTACCCACCTGAATGAAGGAGATACAATAGCCATCATCCCCCCCGTGGGGGGAGGCTGAACCGTGACTCAGAGAAAAACCGCAGGCGAAGGATGCAGGTTTGGTTAGCGTACATACGCTAACACCTAAAACGATTCTAAGGCGAAGTTGAACTTGTCATCGGCACAAATTCAGGTTAAAATCGAGATTGTGCACCGTACTTTAGATTATCATCTAACAAACAAGTCTGGCTACCTCTGGGGTTCGATGATAACCTTGATTGAGTTCTTAGCCTCCGCGACTAGCCTGAAGCCCAGCCCTGTCTCAGCTAACCCAAACCTATGAGTTATCATCTCCCTAACCCGTACTCTCCGCCTTCGAATTAACTCCAGCGCAACCACATGATCGGCTGGGCTACCTGCATAAGAGCTTGTGAGTGTTATCTCGTTACGCCAGAAAAGGTCGTTCACGGAGAGTGGAATCGTGACACCTTGCTCTGTCGGCGCAAATAAGAGGACAGTACCTCCCCGCTCTACCGAGTTGAATGCTTGCGTAAAAGCTGATGCTGCGCTAGTGGAGACTATCACCCTATCTGCAAGCCTCCCACTATTGAGCTGACGGAGGAGTGCAGGGATGTCTTCTTTCGCATGGATCACGGCGTCAGCCCCAAACCGTCGTGCCGCATCTAACCTATACTCACTTACATCTGTTGCCACCACAAGCCCCGCTCCAAGCGCGCGGGCTAGCTGAATGTGAAGCAGACCTGAGATGCCACTACCAATTACAAGAACACTACTTCCTGGTTCTACATGCGCCAGCCTCTGCCCCCGCAGGACACACGCCAACGGCTCAGTGAATGCTGCCTCCTCGAAGGATACATCATCGGGTAATGGGTATACCCCATATCTTACGTTGACCGCTGGCAGCCGAATGTACTCGGCGAAGCCGCCTGGGTCAAAGTTCGTGCTACGAAGCGTCTCACAAACCGTATGGTGGCCGCTCAAGCAATAATGGCAGGTGTTGCAGGGCACGTGGTGAGAAGCAGTTACCCGGTCACCCACTTTATAGAGGGTTACCCCCTCCCCCACCTCGGCGACTACACCAGCAATCTCATGGCCTAGGACGATTGGTGCCTTCTTTTTGCGGTACCATTCCATGACATCGGAGCCGCATATGCCACTTGCCTCCACCCGCACCAAGAGTTCACCGGGACCTATAGTTGGCGTTGGAGACTCCTCCAACCGTACATCCCGGTTGCTATAATACGTTGCTACCCGCACTGCAACCACTACCGCCAATGCCTTTCGTCTGATGTATGCTACTGTGGCTTTTTCTTGTATTAATTTGATCTGGAGGGCTGGCGTTCATGGCTGCCTTTTGTCTTGCTTTATCTCGTTAAATATATGGTAAGCCTCTTCCACGGTAGCCTTCTCGTGAATGATGGCGCGGAGAGCCCTGATCATTGCCACGGGGTAGTCAGACTGCCAAATGTTCCTCCCCATATCCACACCTACAGCCCCCTCTTGGAGGGCGTTGTAGGTGAGTTTCAACACGTCAAGTTCTGTTGCTAGTTTAGGTCCTCCGGCAACAACCAAGGGTACTGGGCATCCTTTCGCGACTTTCTCGAATCCTTCACAGTAGTAGGTCTTCACCATACGGGCACCTAGCTCCGCCGCGATGCGGCAACTTAGGGCGAGATAGCGTGCATCACGCTTCTCTAACTCTTTACCTACAGCGGTAACCGCGATGACAGGTATACCGTATTCTTCACCTTCATCTACAAGCTTTGACAGGCTGAGCAGGGTCTGCTTTTCATGTTCTGTGCCAACGAAGATGGATAGTGCAACTGCAGCCGCATTGAGGCGAACTGCCTCCTTCATAGAGGTGGTGATTCCTTCATTGGAGAGTGGCCCCCCTACAATGCTTGTACCGCCTGATACTCTAAGGACGACCGGTATGTTGGCAGTAGCCTTTACAGAGGAGCGTAGTATTCCTCTTGTAAGCATAATGGCATCTGT
Source organism: Candidatus Bathyarchaeia archaeon (assembly GCA_038883335.1). Taxonomy (NCBI): domain Archaea; kingdom Thermoproteati; phylum Candidatus Bathyarchaeota; class Bathyarchaeia (SeqCode); species Bathyarchaeia archaeon. The sequence continues at coordinate 85,591 of JAVZMI010000005.1, read as the reverse complement.
ATACGGGATCAATGGCTCGATGGTCTTACTGGGCTCTTCAAGTCGTGTGGTCGGTCCGAGGAAATATCCATGGTCGACTGCCAACATTAGGGTGCGGCCAGTTTCTGGTCTTATTATCCTTGCCAAACGATTCTCCATTCCCCAGTCCATTGCTACAAACCTCCACTCTATATCTGCTCTTGTATCCTGAAATAAATACCTTGGTTCCCAGAGTAATCCTTTAAACAGTGGATCTGTTTACCTCTGTTGAAGGTGGAGGTTTGGACTATTCACTCATCACCGAGATGTACGAGAAGATAGAGGCTACTACCAAGAGGTTGGAGATCACAGATCATCTCATCTCTCTTTTCAAGAAAACTCCGGCGTCTGTTATTGATAAAGTAGTCTACCTCACTCAGGGGAAACTTTACCCAGATTATATGGGCATAGAGGTTGGCATAGCTGAGAAGCTCGGAATAAGAGCGCTTGCTTTGGTTTCCGGCTTGGGGGAAGCTGCCATCCTGCAGAACCTAGAGAAGACTGGCGACCTCGGTGAGACGGCTGCGAGCATTCTGAAGAAGAGAGTTCAAGTTGCTCTAATGCGAGAGCCCCTAACCGTTGAGAGGGTCTATGAGACATTGGATAAGATCGCCAGAGCGGTTGGAGAGGGCGCTCAGGAGACTAAGATTCGTCTACTTTCCAGCTTGCTAATAGATGCGGAGCCTAGAGAAGCTAAATACATTATGAGGACCGTGACTGGAAAGCTCAGGCTTGGGTTGGCTGACATGACAATACTAGACGCTTTGGCAGCGGCTTACTGTGGCTCAAGGGAGGAGAGGCCTAGGCTTGAGAGGGCATATAATTTATCTTCAGACCTTGGCAGCGTGGCTAGGGTTGTGGTTGAGATGGGCATAAAGGGTGTTGAGCAGTTCAAGGTTGTCGTAGGAAAGCCAATCCGTCCGATGCTGGCGGAGAGGCTCCCCTCAGCGAACGAGATTTTGGAGAAGCTGGGTGGAGTTGGGGCAGCCGAGTATAAGTATGACGGGGAGAGACTCCAAGCCCACAAAGATGGAGGCAAAGTGATGCTTTTCTCACGTAGATTGGAGAACATAACAAACCATTACCCCGACGCATGCAAACTCATTCAGCAATACGTCCATGTAAAGGAAGCTATAGTCGAATGCGAATGCGTAGCGGTAAACCCAGAGACTGACGAGCTGATGCCTTTCCAGGAGCTGATGCATCGGCGGCGTAAATACCGTATTGAAGAAGCCATGGAGACTTACCCTGTATCCCTCTTCATGTTTGACGCCCTCTATGTCGACGGGCAAGACTTGACAACTGCACCATACCCCGAGAGACGGAAGAGCTTAGAGAAGATCGTCGAAGAGTCGGACCGGGTGAGGATCGCTAAGGCTCTAGTCACCGATGACCCGGAGAAGTTGGAGAAATTTTTCGAGGAAGCGGTGTCTGAGGGTTGCGAGGGGCTGGTGGTAAAGTCTGTCGCCTCGGATTCTATCTATCAGGCTGGCGCTAGAGGTTGGCTCTGGATAAAATTGAAGAGAGATTATCAAGCGCTACTGACCGATACACTTGACCTCGTCGTTGTTGGGGCATTCCACGGGAGGGGGAAGCGTGGTGGAACCTATGGTGCTCTTTTAATGGCTGCCTACGATGATGAGAAGGACACTTTCCCAACCATCTCAAAGTGCGGTTCAGGCTTCACAGACGAAGACCTAGCGAAGCTACCTACTCTTCTCAAGGATTATAAGATAGACCACCGCCATGCGAGGGTAGAGTCTCAGCTGAAAGCAGATGTCTGGTTCATCCCCGCGGTAGTCCTTGAGATTATAGGCGCTGAGATAACTTTGAGCCCAATCCACCCAGCTGGGATGGATATAATTAGAAAGGGTAGCGGGTTGGCGGTGAGGTTCCCCCGCTTCACTGGGAATTACCGAAACGACAAGGCGCCAGAGGATGCAACAACCGTCAAAGAGATTGTGGAAATGTATCGACGCCAACTGAAGAAGATCGCAGAGAAACCATCTGAGGCGGTAGTATAGACCACGTTAGGTTGCCGTGAAGACTGTAAATGGCTTATTGACACCCCGCCCCTGCCCGAGATGTCAAGCCTTAACTTTAGTCTTCATTTCCATAGTCTGGTTAGTTATCGTCTGATTAGACTATACCCTAAGTCTAATATGACCTCAGGGTCTTAAGGGGAGCAAAGGTGATATGGTGGGATGAGTCTAGTGGAACTTATTCTGAGATTCAGCCAACTTAAACGCCACCTGCGAACCGGTTGGCTGACGAAGGGCATTGGAAGAGGGGATGTGGAGTCAATAGCTGAGCACACGCTTAGAACAGCCTTCATAGCTATGCTCCTCGTCGACCTGGAGACTCCGAAGCTTAAGGTAGACTCCGATCTGATCCTTAGAATGGCTATCATCCATGACCTCCCAGAAGTAATACTGAAGGATATAGATAAGGAGGCTTGGAGCTACCTGAGCCCTAACTCCAAGACGAAGCGGGAGGTTGAGAAAGCCGTACTTGCTGATCTCTTCGCGGAAATTCCGGCAGAGCTGCGGGAGAGATACTGGGAGATCTGGAGGCAGTATAGGGAGGGAGACTCGGTTGAGACAAAAATAGTTGAGGCTGCTGACAAATTGGAGATGGCCTTCCAAGCCTACGAGTATACGCAGCTCGGCTACCCCGGAAGACTTACAGAGGATATGTGGATGGATGCTGAGAAGAAGATTTGCTCCTTAGAGCTCACGTCAGCCAGAAAGCTTCTAGACGAACTAAAAGAGAAGATGCGTTAAATTACTGAGGGATCCAAGATGAAACCTCAGCCATCTCACCGTCCCTAAATATTCTATTCTGAAACCTTAAACTATGGCAACCCACAGTTTTAGGAATTCTTTTTATGTTAGGAGCGAAAAAAATATTTATGGTATTTTCCATTGGTTGCCGAGATCGAGTTTGTCACTGATATCACTATCATTGTGGTGGTAGCTTCTCTTATCACAGTTCTATTCCACCAAATTAAACAGCCGACGATTTTGGGCTATCTGGTTGCAGGGATGGCCTTCGGCTCCTCAATATCACCATTCGTTCTTGTTAAAAATGTCGACGCCATCAGGCTACTGGCAGAGCTGGGTGTAATCCTTCTTCTTTTCTTCCTCGGCCTAGAGTTCAGCGTAAAGAAACTCCGAAATGTGAGCCTCGTAGCGATGGTTACAGGTGGAATCGAGATGCCCCTGATGATCGCTATTGGTTACTATCTTGGCATCTTATTCGGCTGGTCGCCTATGGACTCTATCTTCTTAGGCGCCATAATCTGCGTCAGCAGTACAGCTATCCTGGTCAAAGTCTTGGAGGATATGAAGTGTATGCAGGAACTCTCCTCCCAGATTATATTCGGCATATTAGTCGTTGAAGACTTCGGCATCATTATAATCATCGCAATCCTTTCAGGTATAGGAACAATGGGTACCGTATCGTACCTTGAAGTTGGTGGAATCATCCTAAAGTTGGCGATATTCGTCGGTGCCTTCTTAACACTCGGCCATGCGCTCATACCCAGGCTTATTGATTATATTGCAAAGTTTCATGTAGCTGAGGTGCTTGTCCTCGCTGTTCTGGGGCTGTGTTTCGGAGCTGCCCTATCCACCTTCTGGTTAGGTTTCTCCACCGCCGCTGGAGCCTTTCTGGTAGGGGCGGTTCTCGCGGAGTCTAGGCATGCTGGCGAAATTGCGAGGTTGACGCAACCTATTAGAAATATGTTCGCAGCCCTTTTCTTCATATCGATAGGGATGTTATTCGACTTTTCAGTATTTATGCCTCTATTGATACCCGCATTGATTATAACTCTGGTAAACATCGCGGGCAAGATTTTTACCTGTAGCCTCGGAACTCTTCTGAGCGGATATGATGGTAAGACTGCCCTACGGGTCGGCATGGGGAAGTCGAATGTGGGGGAGTTCTCTTTCGTCGTAGCAAAGATCGGGAAAGACTCCGGAGTGGCCAGCGGCTTCCTCTATCCAATCTCCATATTCGTAGCGGTTGTAACAACCCTTTTCACACCCTACTTCATAAAGAAGTCTCCACAAATAGCTAGCAGCATATCTAAGTTTGCCCCCAAAGGCTTGAAAACCTACTTATCAAACTATACTGTCTGGATGTACAACCTGAGACAGGCGGCTGGAGGCCGAGGCTCTGCCTCTATCGCCCTTAGAAGGACCATCCGGAGGATCTTCGCCGACATTTCAGTCATCGCCCTTATCGTAATCCTACTTCAGATTGCATACACCCATGTTAGCGGGCAGTTCGCCTTCTATGAGGCGTATTTGGACATAATTCTCGCAGGTGTCGCAACTGCCTTAGTCGCCCCTTTCGTAATGATGATGCTCCGCAACCTTGGACGCTTAACAGATCTCGCCGGTGAACTCCTCAAGTCGAAGGCTTCTCCTTATAATCAAAGCGGAGACAGATATACGCATCGTATCGCTCAAAACCTCATTAGAGTTCTCGTGATTGTGATTATCATTGTATTCTCGATAGTAGTTACCCCCTTATTGATTGCCCCATTATTCAGCCGGTTAACAAAATCAATCATTATATTCCTAGCAATAGCCTCTTTGGTGGCCCTTTACCTATCCAGGGAATATTTAAGTGGAGTCTACGATAAAGTAGAGGCCTTATACCATAAGATCCTCTCCAAAGAAGAGAACGAGTCTACACACGCAGAAGAAGAGGAGTCAATTTGAAGTGAGGTTCGATCTCAGGTATTCTGCCAGATAGTTCAGAACGCTTATAAAGTCTGATTTATAGCACGTTATTAATGACTCCAAAGAGCGAATTATTTCGGATCAAACGTACGATCCTTGACAGAGGATGTGCTGATTTCGCCGAGTTACAGCCCATAGCCAAAGATAGCAAGATAGAGGCGGTCATCTTTAACTTAAACGCTAATATCGAGAAGGTTTTCCGTGTTGATAGGGCTTTCTACGGCAGTTATAAGTTTGTTGAGATCACCCCCAAAAACTTGAAAGAAAGTCTCATAATGAATATACGTATTTACATCGTTGAGAAGATCTGGAGCCTGACGCTCTTAGAGATGGTTCGCTGAAGGTTATGTGTCGCAGTTAAACCGAGGTCTGGGTATTTACCGCGTCGGCACCGGGTTAGTTGGTAGAATGTGGAGATGGGCTGCTAATTTTCCACGAAGGTTTAATGTTCTGAAACTATTCTATAAACTATGAAAAAATTCTATAGATTAATTAGATTATAAAGAAACTAGTAGAAATAATTATAAAAAAATATATAAAAAGAGAAGGGAATAATAACCGTGTAGGGTAGGTGTGAGTTTACGTGGAAAGTAGAAGAGTTCAGAAAGTAGGCTACTCCACTCTAAGCGTCTCCCTCCCAAGCCGCTGGGTGAAGGAGGCAGGCCTAAAGCAGGGTGACATAGTACTATTCATACAAGAAAACGACGGCTCCCTAAGAGTAATCACCAGTGCACTAGCGGAATCCAAGAAGGTTAAAGTAGATTTCCAGATAAACTCCGATTTATGTGATGAGCCTCGAATATTGGAGCGCATCATAATTGGAAACTACATCTTGGGACGAGATACTATCATAATCTTTTCTCCTTCAGGGCGGGTAAGTAGCGAACACTTACAGGAAATTAGGGAAGCTACGAGGCGGCTGATGGGTGTAGGCATAATAGAGGAGACCCCAAACCGCATAACTCTCCAGTGCTCTATCGACCCTGCAAAGTTTCCCATAGACACGCTGATGCGGAGGCTATATGTGATAGCGTCCACTATGTACTCCGAAGCCTTACAAGCCTTAAGTGAAGATAAACCCGAACTGGCGCAGGATGCCCTACGCAGGGAAGATGAGGCTGATATGCTCTACTGGCTTATTATCCGCCTCCTCCTATTAGCACAGGAGGATCGAAGCCTCGCCCAGAGTATAGGCATTTCCGACATATTAGAGATCCCCGATAACCGAGCTATCGTCCAGCTCTTGGAGAGCATAGCTGACCATGCTGAGAAGATCGCAATAAGCACCGCTGAGCTTGTGAAGTTTAGAAGCGAAATACCTCGCCATTTAATAGAGAGCATACTTCAGATCGGGGATCTAACATCAGCTGTCTGCCAGAAAGCAATGGACTGCAACTATAAGAGGGATATAAAAGTCGCTAACGACGCGCTTGAAGCTGAATGCGTGGTGGAGTCTGCGGAGGAAAGACTAACAAGCATCTTGCCAAAGGAAATATCAAACCCCTATATCCTAACACATCTCCGATCAGTGATCTACAGTCTGAGGCGGATAGCCGAGCTTGGAGCTACCATAACACTAATTGCTATAGACAAAGCTTTGGAGAAGCCTAGCAAACTATGCGCACCAACAAGCTGACCGAGAGAGAGCCCTACGCAACCAGCTCTCACGTGGATAGAGCAGCTTGGGTGAGCCAAATAAGTGTATCCTTAAATTCAGAATCTTTGAGGCTGGCCAGTGTTTGGCATGCCTTGAATTTATACTCAGCAAGCTTACCTCGACAGTAATCTATAGACCCAGTCTCCTCCATCTTCTCTAAGATCTTCTCAGCAACTTGATCCTCAACATTGCCTTTACCAATATTATTCTCTACTAGCAGTCTCGACTGAGAATCCCCGTTTGTGTAAAGGTGGAGATAGGGGAGGGTTACCCTGCCGTTCACGAAGTCGCCGTAGACCTGACCTAATATATCCTGTAGGTCGTCTTTCAGTTGGTAGGCTATCCCAAATAACTCACCAAATGTGCTGAGAGTCTCAACTTCTGACTTTAGACCGCCAACGACTACAGCACCACACTCCGCAGCAGCCTTGAAGAGCGAGGCTGATTTCTTCCTTATCATCCTAAAGTAGTCCTCCTCCTTACAGTTGCTGATGGAAAAAGAGACATCCATGAACTCTCCGTCACAAAGTTCCATGGTACTTTCTGCTATAATCTCCAGTAGCTTAGGGTTACTTTGAGCTAATAGCGCCACAGCTGAAGCATAAAGTACATCCCCTACGAGTAACGCCTTACTCCCCAACTTACAATACAGCGTAGGTAGATCACGCCGCACACCTTCAAAATCTAAGACATCATCATGGATTAGAGAGGCGGTGTGCACAAGCTCTATTGCCACAGCTGGCATAGTTAACGCTTCTCTCACCCCGCCTAAACTCTGACCGCTCAGTATGAGGAGTAAAGGTCTAAGCCTCTTCCCTCGTGATGAGAGAGAGTAGGTTATGTGAGGTTGAAGTTCGAAATTTGTAAGGAGCGAGGTAAATCTCAGTAGCAAAGATTCGATCTCATAACTCAGCTCGGAAACGTAGATGTGGTATCTCGCCTCATCTTTACAGCTCAAACTGCGAGTTTCATCCAATTAAAGTCTGAACTCCATCCTCGTCAGATTTCTGGATCTCATATCGAAGTCTGCTGCTAAATATGCCTATCGGTTAACCGTCAAGGCATCTACCAAGCATACCGATCAAGCCAACTCATAGATGAGACCTTTTACAGCTAAAGTTCATCATCCGCCACACAAGCTAGGTACGTCATTAAACTCGCTCTATCTATGTCAAAAGCTAACTCAAACTACTAAACCCTTGACCTTGAGAGCTATAAAATTAAGCGAGTGTCTATATCTGAACTCTTTTGATAGGTTCCGAGAGATTGTTCTAACTTGCTCCCTTATAAATTCCTAGATAAACTGGCGGTTGCCGGCGGGATAAGGGATAAAGCTATCAAGTTTCTCAAAATAATGAGAGACGGTAGGGTTGCTCTTGGCTGATGGAGATCTTGCAGGGGTTGCAATTAGAGATAAAGTAAGGAGTCTAACCCACCATAAACCTAAGACGCAGAGGCACATCCGTGTTATCGCTGAACTGTGTAATGGGTGCGCTCTCTGCCTTAAGTTCTGCCCCAGCGGCTCTTGGAAGCTGAGGGACGGTGTTGCTGTGTGGGAATACGGAATGGAGTGCTGCCTAGAATGCGGAACATGCTTCTGCGTGTGCCCCCGCAGCGCAATAGCGTGGAGTTACCCCCGAGGGGGAGAGGGCGTACTCTACAGCTTGGGATGAGTCACACCATCAGCTGGCGGCGTGTCTCCCTTCCTAGGAGTGGTTTTGTCACGTTTCTTGCTTAGGATTGTCGTTCTACCTATGCCTAGGAGGAGTTTCGCCACCTCTTTGAGGGGTACCGTGCCAGACGGCGCCAACTGGACAGTCATTTCCGCCAAAGTCTTCGCATATCGACTCAAGAATTCCTCTACTGCCTCGCCATGTGATTTCCCCGTATAACTTCCATGCTTCGTCATGGCGCTTCCCATCTCATAGATCATCCTGTTGAAGAGGTCGACGCCCATCTTGTTTACCACATAGTCTTGGACTTTCCTTCCGTAGGTTATATCTTTCCCGATGAAACTCTTCATCCACTTATCCTCATACCCACGGAGAGTCTTAGCTGAGACGTCCCCTAGACTTATCGCCTCCGCAGCTACTTCGCCAGCCATCTTGCCTGACATAGCTGCAGCCTCATACCCAGCCCCATCAAAAGGACATACAAACCCAGCTGCATCACCCACGAGAAGGAAACCGCCTCCATAGGTTTGCTCTGGAGCTCCGTAGATGGGTACTAGGTGGGTGGAATAATTCATTAACTTCGCATCCTGCACTTTATCTTTTACGCGAGGAAGCGTCACCACCTCTTGGAGATATGAGAAGATGTTCTTCTCCATCGCGTCAAGCCCGCATCCGATGCCTATACAGAAATCCCTCTCTGAAGGGAATATCCATGCAAACCCTCGGGGGCAAATCTCCTCCCCGAAAAGTATCTCTATCTCAGAGCCGTAGAAGCCTCCAAATCTCTCCTCTATCTTCTCTGGTGGCAGAGTGTAGGTGTACTTGGCGCATAGGGCAACAGAATTCAGCGACAAGTTCTTCCTCAATCCGAGGCTCCTGGCCGTGACAGAGTTCACACCGTCTGCCCCGATTACGATTTTCGAGTAGAGCCTCTCACCCTTATCCGTCACAACTCCTCTCGCGCAACCCGATTCGTCTCTAATAACCCCCTCCACGAGCGTGGAAGTTTTGAGTTCCGCACCCGCCGACTCTGCGAATCCCCCAACCCAACGGTCCCACTCAGGTCTATGAACCGTGTAACCGTACTCCATTTTCCGGCTATAGCGAATCTCAGTAGCCTCGTCTCCAGAGGGAAGGAAGAAGACCCACCCATTTATCCGCCGCTGAAGCGGGCCACCCCTCATCCAAGGGAACTCTTCAAATATGCTGACTGGAAGAAATTCACCACCGACACTCTTCTGACCTGGGTACTCCCCTCGCTCAATTAGCAGAGTACTTAGACCCTTCTCCGCCGTTGTCTTAGCTGCCACCGCGCCAGCAGGACCAGCACCCACCACTATAACATCGTAAGACATAGATGTCACCTTTTTACGTTGATTTTGGTTTTAGCACCTCCATGCCCCTGTTGGTTGGCGGTTGTGGAGCATTGGAGGTTAAGTTGTATGACTGGCGCGTCCAGTTTAACGTTTTCGGGTGTTCTGTTGGGAGGCGGATTGGGGTTGGGAAACTTCACGAGTCGAAGACCTGAAAGAACAACTGAACAGACCCGGCCTCATGCGAATAGACATCTTCCGCGTCAAAACCAGCTGCGAGAATATCGTAAAATACTATACTTTCATCGGCGAAGATGGAGAGAATGCCCTGAAACGTCGGCTCACCATAAGAGCCAAAAGCTCAGCCAATCAAAGACAGCGAACCCTCCCCAGTTCGGAGCAGAGCGGAGGGAAAAAGTCAGACCCCCAGCAGCCGACACAACCCGAAAACACTTGGTAAGAGGCTCCGCAACATTAGCGGCGTGAAACCTGTCGCCTCCGAGTTCTTCTTAGGTCACTAGATGGACGCTGACGGCTACGATAAGAGCCCCAATTAAACCCAGGAGCCTAAGGCTGAGTACCTCAAAGTAGAGCCACAGTTAAACCTCTTCTCGAACCTAGGCGTCGAAGGGGAACTCCAGCGGCAAGAGGAGGAGTTGGCGATGCAATGGGTTGAGGGGTGCCTCAGGAAGAAGATACCAGGGAAAGACTGGAGGCCTGTTGACACCCTACAACTCTGTGGGAGCACCTTCGGGAGCACCTTAGAAAGCAGGCGACGGCGGAGATCTGGAGAGAAGATTCCTTCACTCTCTTCTTAGAGGCGTATTTTTGTTTCATTCAAAACAGGTAGAAGAAGAAAAATAAAACGAAGAAACTAAAATTTTGAATAACTCTCAGCTTCAAACTTATTTCTCGAATTGAGTTTATAAAGAAGTGTAGGGGGCCGCCTACTTGGCGTTTCCATTCGTCGTGGTTTTAATTGTATCTGTTCCGCTGAAGTCAGCCCAGCCACCTTCATGGTAGACTTTACCTTGAATGCGTAGCACGGTTTCATCTGACGGCACCAGAATTACATCTACTATGGCTTGTCTGTCAAATTTCACTCTAAGCACATCGTTGCCCTCAGTCCCCTGTAGAACATTTGCCACGAAGCCATACTTGGTGTTGTTAAGCGCATATGCTAAGGGTGAGCCTCCATTAGCGATGCTTATGGTATTCAAGTCTACTTGTGAAATACTGTATCCTTCGGGCAGAGTTATGTCCACGCTAACCCAGCTTCCTTCACTGTTAAGTTTTAATGTTCTCGGCGTAAACTTAACAGTCGCGGGCACAGCTAGCACGTTAACTCCCACCTGTGTGGTATCAAATGCTCCTTTATCATCAGTAACATTCAGAGTGACCGTGTAAAATCCGATTGTATGGTAAACATGTGAAGTGGTGACACTTTCTCCGAGCTCACCGCTGCCGAAGTCCCACTTGGAGGAGACTATGGTTCCGTCTTCATCGTACGAAGCTGAACCGTCGAACTGTGCCGTATTGCCTGCGGTTATCTCTTAATAGACAGGGTTAGCACTGCAACTGGGAGCCTGTTAACAAGTACGTTTAGGGTGTCGCTGCCTGTACCCCCGTCGTCATCAGTAACTGTTACTGTCACAGTGTAGATGCCACCATTCATGTAGGTGTGGCTGCAGGAGACGGTACCATTGCCTGCATCCTCGTCGACCAAACCGCCATCAACCATTCCATCACCCCAGTCAATTGTAGCTGTATGGGTGCCAAGCCAACCTTGATCTGCAAAGTCAGCTAGTATGACTGTGAACGGCGCATCCTCATTAACCGTTAGGTCTGACACTGCAGAAACGGTTGGAGCTACGTTGACTATAGCCACAGTTGCCATATCTGTAGCTGTACCCTTTTTGTCGTCAGTCACCTTGAGACCTACAATCCCAGAATAGTTGTCACCAAGTATAGGATGCTGTCACCCCGGAGGCATCATCATACAGTCCATCGCCGTCCAGATCCCAATCGTAACCGACAATAGTCCCATCCGGATCGAGTGAGACGGCTCCACTGAAGGTTACTGATGAACCTTCAAAGCCCATGTAGGGGCCGTCTGCCTCAGCTACAGGTTTTTTGTTCTGGATATAAGGTGGAGCTGAGATTGCGTGACGATAATATCCAGTTCCTCCACCGTAGGTGTTAGAGCAAGTGAATGTACCATCGCCGTTGCCCAACCAGACTATAACATCATAGCCATAAATCCCCTTAGTTGTGACAATATCCTGATTTCCATCACCATTAAAATCGTAATTGTCAAGTGGACCATAAGGGTAGATGCGTGAATCGGTTATTGCCTTAACCCAAGTGAAAGTGCCATCGCCTTTGCCCTTATAAAATCCCAGTAAGCAAAATCAGTACGTGAGGCGAGGAGATCTACGTTTCCGTCACTATCAAAATCAGCGGCTGCAACACCCCAGTAATAGCTGCTTTTTGCAGGAGACGTCTTTCTTGTGAATGTGCTATCTCCCTTGCCCAAGTTGATATATAACTGTAAAGCTTCATGACGGGGTACGACAACATAGTCTGCATGCCCATCATTGTTGAAGTCAGCAGTATCGGCGCCTACCGAATAGTAGGGTGCTGTGTTTGCCAGAACTGATCTGGTAAACCCGAAGTGGCCGTTGCCCAAGTATAATTCATCGTTTACGCTCTCATAATGTGTCAATATGAAGTCAAGGTTACCGTCCTCGTTAAAGTCAGCAACCGGCATATCCATAGGGTAGCGTCCCTCCTTCCATGTGCCAATCTCCATCAACGGAGCAAAGTTTTTCCCGAGCCGAGCTTCTCGTAAAGATATACCTTATGGGGATAAATTGTACTGTAACCTGCTCCTACGATCTAGTCGAAGTCTCCATCATTATCGAAGTCTCCGACTCCATTGCCGTAGGTGTGGTGAATTACTGGTGTTTGGCCTATGTACTGTTGGCTAGAGAATGTGCCGTCTCCATTGCTTAACAAATAATTGCTACGCCCCTCATAATCGGCGGCAACAACATACACTTAGTCAGCGCCGCCATTGGAAGCTGATACCGGTATCGCTTGAATAAAATCAAACATTAGAATACATAAGAGAAGGGCTGCGGCTTTTAATTATGAGAGCAGAGTTATAGGTCAAGTTCAGTGTTATGAGTAAAAATATAAACTAACTGTCACAATATACCATCCACGGTGAGATGGGTTGTGGAAGCAGATCTTTGCTTTTTGGTTATGTGTGACACTAGCCCTAACGACGTTAACGGCACCGTCCTATGGAAGTGACGCAACAGTAACTGTATGCCTCAAAAACACTGTGACAGGCGAGATTGTATGGGAAGAGACATCTACCGTCCCAGCCGGGGCATCTGCGATAGAGGTCCCGAGAGCCTTATTTGAGCTCATAGAGAAAGCTTTCGAGACGACCACATTTGAACCGGGGAAATATACGGCATATATTGGAGCGAACGAGTTGTCGATAACTGTTTCCGAGAATCTCACAGTAACGTTCACCCCGCGCCAGTATGGCTGGTCTGTTCCAGCCACCGATGTGGAGACGGTGAAAAAATTAACAGTTAAAGATGCAAAAACGCAAAAAAGTAAGCCATCTCAAACGGCAACGAGCGGAGTCCTCGGGGCACCGTGTCATGGTACAAAATATGCAATTGTGATTGGCATCTCTGACTATCCAGGTACGGAGAATGATCTTCTCTACTCTGATGATGATGCAAGAGATATGAACAGAACTCTTGTGGATACTTACGGCTATGTTAAAGACAACATAATACTGCTCATGAATGGTGAGGCTACGCGAACTAACATTATGAATGCGATCGCACAGTTGAAGGCCAGGGAGACTGGAGGGGACGATGAGATTGTCTTCTTCTTTAGCGGTCATGGAACGAAGGGTGTGGCGGCTGACGGTGATAAAGAGAGAATCGACGAGGCTATCGTATCCCACGATGGAACTCAGCTGGTCCCAATCTGGGACGGGGAACTTAGGCTTGAGTTCAGCGGCTTCGAGACCACAAGAATAATCTGCATATTTGATTCCTGCTTGGCAGGCGGGATGACTGACCTACAGACTTCTGAGAGGATCATCGCTATGGCTACCACCGAGAGAGGAGTTGCATATGAAGGAGAGAGCTGGGAGAACGGGCAGTTTACTTACTACCTAGTTGAGCAAGGCATGCTCTTTGGATCAGCTGATAGGGTGGATCATGACGCTGACGCGGGCACAAGAGACGTTACTGTGGAGGAAGCTTTCGATTATGCAAAGGCTAACTGCAGCCATCAGACGCCGGTAATAAGCGACAACTTTCCTAACGACCTACTTCTGTAGGTTTACACCCATTTTTTACAGTCAAGAGTTGCGGTGGCAGAATTGAACTATATGGGTTTGAAAGAGGGGAGACTGAGCGACCGAGTAGGTATCTAGATGTACTTGCCAATTATTTAAGGCGGTTGAGGGGTAGGCTTGATCCACAACCTTTTTCACGGTTTCAGAGCCCCATCCATACTGCCACTCCTATAGCCATCAACATCAACTGTAACATACACGTACCCGAGGGAGTGCAGCTTATTCGCGATCGACTCCAATATTTTCTCGTTGAAGATAAGACTTCTCTCGTCCCTGCCTACCTCAACCCTGGCGAGATTGCCGTGGTCTCGAACTCTAAGCTGCTTTACCCCAACAACATCCTTTATGAATCTTTCAGCCTCAGCTACACGAGACAATCGACCTAAAGTGATCTCCTCCCCGTAAGGGATCCTCGTAGCCAAACATGCCATTGAAGGTTTTTCAACTGTTGAAAGATTTAGCAATCTTGCCAGCTCCCTAACCTCGCCCTTAGTGATTCCCAGATCCGCCAAAGGGCTGTAAACTCCCTCTTCCATCAACGCTACTGAGCCGGGCCGGTTTGCCTTCAGATCCTCCGCGTTGGTTCCATCCACCAACGTCTTGAGGCGTAGTTGGTTGGCGACTTTCTTGAACTCAGCAATCAACTCTTTCTTGCAGTAGTAGCAGCGGTCAAATTTGTTTCTCACAAAGTTAGGGTTACGTAACTCGTCAACCTTCACAACTAGATGCCTGATACCTATTTCCTCCGCAACTCTTCTAGCCGCCTCCAACTCGCCAGGAGGCAGAGTCGCCGAGTCGGCTGTTATGGCAACTGCCCTATCCTCTAGGGCAATTTTGCTTGCAGCGGCAACTAGAGAGCTATCAACCCCGCCCGAAAGTGCAACCAAAACGCTCTCCTTCTCCCCCAGTTTACGAATCAACTCAGAAAGTCTCCAATTCAAAGATCTACTACTATACGCCATTTACACCTTTACCTCCTTAAACTCATCTGCCTCTACCAGATGCCGAAAGTTGGTGAACATACCGTTTTCCTACTAACTTCTAATAGATCAACTCCCTGAGGACCCATCTCAGGTATTTGTCTGAGGTTGGCTTCATAGCTGAAAAACAGCGTGTACTCATATCTGCCCTGAGTTTGGCTATTGCCTATCCTAGACCTGTACCTTCCCGTGAGAGTTAACAATGCCCGCCGTTTAGCGTTCTCTCTTCTAAATAATCTGCCAAAGTTTGAGAAAAAATTCCCTATGCAACCTAACTAGTGAGGGGTCGTCTGTCAGTGAGCCTATGTCTCGCCCTTCCTTTATGTCGTGGTTGTCGGGTATGGCTTCAATAAAAAGGATCTCATTAGCATCTGCGCAAACATAATTTGGCAGTGGAAGGGTTGTAGTTTTGACTTTTATTACTTCCTTGAGATCTCTCAGTGCAGGCTCGTTCTCGGGGGTAAGGGGTGCAATAACTCGGACATCTAGATTTCTTCCCACAGCCTCTTCAAAAGCATCAAAAAGAGATTTGCAAATTCTGATCGCCCCATTGGCACTAGTTACATTAAAGACGGAATCTTTGGCTTCGTTGACCATCTTGAGGATCTTCCTCTGAACCTGCTCCCTCCCATGAAAACCCCAGAGTTCACGCCTCTCATAAGGCTCCTCCATGTGAATGTATTGCGAAGACTCAAAGCTGAGTGCGAGATCGTCCAGAACCTTCTTACACCTTTCAACATCCTCAGCCAACCTCTCAACGAGAGGAAGTAATATCTTGTTCGGCGCTACTGCAACATAGCGTTCAGGCTTACTCGGGATGACTTTGATGAAGCCTTTCAGCTCCAAACTTTTGATTGAACCGTAAGTTTTGGGTCTAGGTATCTTCCCCAGAAAACCAATCTCGCTGGCGGTCCGCTGACCCATCCTCACTAAAACTGTGTAAATACGTGCCTCATATTCTGTTAATCCAAGTTTAACGAGACACGCCCTAATGTAATCTTCATCTAACGCCATAATTGCGATTTCCTCCACGCATAGGGTTTAGGGGGTGAAACTACTCAAAGATACTCTCCGCCGGAAAGACCTCAAGCCCTTTATCCGTTATCTTGTAGGGTCTAGGTTGTAAGTCTATTGCTACCTCTCTCATCTTCTCCACCTGAATAACTCTCATACTGGATCTCTTGATAGGAAGAGTTTGGAGCGTTATAACTCCGTGGGCTACATATTCTTCAGGGTCTATGTCTCTGTTAGGGCCTAAACGCCGCAGTTCAGTTGTCACGAGAACTGTAACGTCAGACGTCATTAAACCTTCAGTTAGATCGAGAATGGCGGCTCTACGCTTAAAAATGTCTGGATATTGAAAAACTAATAGAGTGAGAGGGTCTATCGCTATCCGTTTCGCATTAACTATCTCAGCACTAGTCTTAATTCTTTCAACCAAGCTGAAAATTGAGAACTCGCTCCGTCCAACACTTGTTTTACCGATCTTAACTTCATCAGGCATATGTCTAATGGGTGATGCGTCAAGGAAGATGAACTTTTTCTGCTTCTCCAGCTGGTTGAAGTCGAATCCGAAATTGATCATTTCTCTGTAGAAGTGGTGCTTCGCCTCTTCCAAGCTTACAAATATACCGTTCTCCCCATACTTTGTAATGCCATTGAAAAGAAACTGAGCTGACATAATTGTTTTACCTGCCCCCGGCCCACCCACTATTAGAATTATCCTTCCACGAGGGAGACCGCCACCTAATAACTCATCTAAGCCAGGTATCCCGGTGGGTACTTTAAATGTGGCCAAATAAACTACCCTGAAAGTTTACTCATATTTGACGTGGCAATATAAAAAAGCTTATCTGAACCTTAACTGTAACACCGCCGACTTGGCTTCATAAAACGAAAAGTTGAGAGAAAATAGAAGATTCTAGGTTATATATTACGTTATGACTTTCTCTGACGGGAACACGGATATCCCATTCTGGCCTATGATGTAGGGTCTGGTCTGGGTGTCATGGGCTATGCCGCGCATTTTCTCTAGGCGAATTCCTCTGATGAGGTGCCCCTCTTTATTGTAGCCCTGCAACATGATTACACCGTCAGCTAGATACTCTTCAAGGATGTAATCTCTCTCCATTGGAGTTCCCCCAATCTCGCAGGTGATAAGAGAGGTGCAACCAGTTTCCCTTAGCGTCTTGAAGATTAACCGTGTAACTGTTCTACGCTTAACCTGGTCTGGCTCCTGGAACATCAACGCCGAGAGCGAGTCCACTACGATCCTTTTAGCGTTCAAGGACTTTACGGCATACTTTACAGCTTCGATGAAACTTGCAACTTTGAATGTAGGCATCGCTAGAAACTTAACCATCTTCTCATACTCTTCATGTGAAAGATAGGTCACAAGTGAATGATCTACTATCTTAAGTTTCGTATTCTCGTATTTTGAAAGATCGAAACCAAGTCTAGCCATATCCTCCCTGAGTTTATCTAAATCCTCTTCCAATACAACAAGAACACCGGCTTCATCAAACTTTGAGAGCCCATTCCAGAGAAATTGCACGCCTAGAATAGTTTTCCCGCAGCCAGGCCCTCCAGTTACTATAATGCACCTCCCTTTTGGAAACCCGCCACCGAGCATTACATCTAACCCTTCGATGCCGGTTCGAGTTAATTCAAAAGGCATACCGCGACAATCACCTGAAGACGTTTGCGTTTTTGTCGTGGAGCGCATTAAATTTATCATTAAGAAACTTCACTAAAATAAGTTGCATAATATTTTTATATAACAATTTGAAGGTAGCGAAGCCTCTCGCCGGGGACTTTAATTACCCCAGTCTACTTGTTACTGACGTAATGTTTACCAAGTTACAAAGCGTTTTTAGTTAAGGTATACCAAAACCACTACTACGCTTTGGTTATTTCGATAACAAAAATCCAGCAGCGAACCTTGGATGTTTCTGAAAAGGCCTACGTTATTCTCTAGTGGAGGTTGATAAAGGTAGAAGTAACCATGAAGACGCCGATTAAGGATAACTCCGGCATAGATGGGTTAAATGTTAATGGTGAAGGCGAGAATTTAGTTAAGGTTGGAAGAGGAGACTCGTTCGGAAGGAATACTGACCTAAAGATGGTGAGACATGCCAAGCAGTCCCCAATAAATGAGTCTATGGGGCGGATTATGGAATCATTGGAACTTCAGTGTGATTTTCCAATAATAGAAAGGTACGAATTAGGCAAAGGCGTGGAGGCTAAGGTTGTCAAGGAAACTTCAAACCAGTTAAGGTATGTAGTGGTCGAACCTGCGCTGACGAGGGATGAGGAAACTCTGCTGGAGGAGATAAAGGAACTGCTAATGGACGAGTTGGATGTTGACGCGAGAAGGATAGGGTCTAAAACTGAGTCTGAAAATTTTCTCGCGGGAGAGATCGAGAAACTTGTCAGAAAGTACCGTATCACAGTGAACGATGAAACATTAAGTAAGGTAAGATATTACATCACGCGGGACTTTGTCGGCTATGGCAAGATAGATCCACTTATGCATGATCCCTATGTGGAGGATATATCATGCAACGGCCCTGGGCTACCTATTTACATCTGGCATAGAGAATTTGAGTCTTTGCCTACGAATCTGGTTTTTTCGACACACGAAGAGTTGGACCGTTTTGTTGTTAAACTAACCGGCATGACGAGTAGATCTGTGTCCATCGCTCAGCCCGTGGTAGATGCGACATTACCTGATGGAAGTAGAGTGCAAGTAACCTATGAGAGGGAGGTCACGCGTAGAGGCTCCTCATTTACCATACGGAGATTCCGCGAGAGACCGTTGACGATAACAGACTTGATACTCAATAAAACACTTTCCGCTGAGGTAGCTGCTTGGTTCTGGTACGTAATAGAGAAACGTGCTTCAATTATTGTTGTAGGAGGCACTGCCTCTGGCAAGACTACTATGATAAATATGCTCTCAATGTTCATAAAGCCAACCTCAAAGATAATCTCTATAGAGGATACAGCAGAGTTACAGTTACCTCATGAGAATTGGCTTCCCTCAGTTGTCCGCTCGGGGTTTGGTGTGAGTGGAAAGCAGGCGGAGATAACACTATTCGATTTACTCAAAAATGCGATGAGGCAAAGGCCTGAATATTTGATAGTTGGGGAGGTCAGAGGCTCTGAGGCTTATACTCTATTTCAAGCGATGGCTACTGGGCATGGTGGCTTAGCCACGCTTCATGCGGATTCAGTTGAAACAGCTATTCGGAGACTTGAGAATGAACCGATGAATATTCCGAGGTCACTAATAACAACCCTTGAAGCGATAGTAGTCATAGGCAGGGTGAGGTTGAAAGAGAAATCTGTGAGAAGGGTGTTAACTGT
This sequence comes from Candidatus Bathyarchaeia archaeon, assembly GCA_038883335.1. Classification (NCBI taxonomy): domain Archaea; kingdom Thermoproteati; phylum Candidatus Bathyarchaeota; class Bathyarchaeia (SeqCode); species Bathyarchaeia archaeon. The sequence goes on along the minus strand of JAVZMI010000005.1, from coordinate 66,438 downwards.
CACAGAGATCGTCGGTTTAGACCCCCTGACAAAAGAGATACTTGCCAAAGGAATCTTCGAGTGGAATCCACAAACTGACTCCTATAACTCTGAGAAGAAAAGCTACTTGTTAGGGAAGATAATGGAGAGACACGGTCTTAGCTACACTGAAGTTGAGCAGGAGCTGGCGAATAGGCGAAGAGTAATCGAGTGGATGGCTAAAAATAAGATTCAGGATTATAGGGATGTTGTAGAGGTGATCAGATCATACTACATGGATCCTCTCTCACTCAGGGAGAGGATAGGGATGTAATGGTTATGGCGAACTCCGCCGCAAATCATAATAGGGCAGTTAAGTCTCTCCCCTACTTCAGCTATAAAATTCTAGGAGAAAAACTCGATTTTCTATACTCACATTTCAACGGTCTAAAAACTGATCTAGCTAAGGCGAACATAAGGATCAGCCTAAAAGCCTATGTATGCCAGATGGTTTTTACCTCGATTCTATCGACACTGATCAGCTTCGGGGTATTCTCAGCACTAAACCTCGCTGTACCATCTCTCTTGCGCGCCATCTTCCCGCAACCTTGGACACAATTACTCACTCTACTCGTTGCCCCGCTGGCCGTCGGGTCTGGGACCTTCCTTATCCAGTACAGCCTGCCAGCTATTAAGATTGAGGAGCGCAGCAGAAGGATAGAGCGGTTTCTTCCCACCACCTCGAGTTACATGTCTGTACTTGCATGCGCAGGTGCAGACCCGGAGAAGATTATACGCTCAGCGGCGGCTGAAGACTCAAAGATGCTTTTATCAGAAGAGTTTAGGTCGATTGTGGTTAGGATGGATCTTTTAGGGTATGATATACTGACCGCTTTAGACGAGGGAGCTAGACTGTCCCCTACTCCCATATACGCCAATCTGCTGAAGGGTTTAGCATACACCATCCGAACTGGTGGGGACTTGAAGAAGTTCTTTTTGAAGATGACCAAACAACTTCTTAGTAGAAGGAACCTATTGATACAGCAGTTTATCCACACTCTAGGAGTTTTGGCTGAGACCTATGTGCTTATGTTCGCAGCCTTTCCTTTACTCCTCATAATTATGCTTTCACTCATGGCTTCAGTAGGCGGGACGCTTGGCGGCATAGATTTCATATCGTTCATGTACTTGTTGGCGTTTCTCATAATGCCGATTATGGCAGCCCTGTACATCTTCCTCATCGACATCATTCAAGTGAAGGGATAAGATTGAAGCTAACCTGGGCAAAACTTGTTAAACCTAAACTGAGAGCATGCGGCCCCCAGTCTGCCGAAAAAGTAGTCTCCAGAAGAAGCTTGGGTGATTTGAAAATTTGTGGTCTCTCTCTTGCTATGTTCTTTTTAGCCTTTACAGTTGGGTTCATCTCGACTGAGAACCCAAGTCAAATAGTCAACTCGCCTCTAGAACGATTCGCTGCTTTAGGGGTTATCTTAGCGTTAATCCCACCTTCGCTATTTTATCAAATTGAATCTAGGCGCAAAGAGGCGATCGATAATAATCTACCCATACTCTTGCAGGATATAGCTGAGGCTGGCTCCCTTGGCATGACTCTCATAAGATCCATCGAAGTCTCGGCGGAGCGTAACTATGGTCCCTTAACGAAAGAGCTCAAGGTTATGGCGGCTCAGCTGTCTTGGAAGGTACCTCTCGATAAGGCTCTCAATCTTTTTGCTGAACGATGTAGAACCTCGTTAGCGAAGAGTGTTGCATTCTTGATCAAGACCGCATATAGAAGTGGAGGAGATGTTCAGGAGAGCATCGAAACCATCAATCTGCATATTCAAGAGCTACAGAGTCAAGAGAGGAGGAGGAAGGTGGAGATGCGCCCCCACATAGCCATAATATACATGACATTCGCTGTATTTCTAGTGACAGTTTATTTCCTTATAACCCAATTTTTCGGTGTCTCAATCAGTGGACTAGAGACAGTGCGTATAGGCTCGGCGATAGGGGGGTTCCGAAACCCCGCTGACTTGAAGGAGAGTTTGAGACCTATTTTCTTTTACATGGCTATGGTAGAAGGGGTGTTATCAGGTTTGGCGGGTGGGAAGATAAGCACTGGCTCAATTCGAGATGGTTTCATCCATTCCACCATACTGTGCTCGGTCACTTTTATAGTATTCATGATGATATAACCGTGAACAGGATTTTATGTTATAATGGTGTAAGATTTCTGATGCCTAGCATGTGGAAGAACATGTTCTCATCAGCGCTGTGGACGGCTGTGACGGTTTACGCTTGCAGATTCCCATCCCTAAATTTTAGGCGTGTAATGAATGCCATTGATAGGGTCATTAAGGGTTTCGAGACAAAATTAGAGGAGACAAAGAGGCATCCCTATATTAGCGCCGACACTTTGAATTCGATGAGAATCTTCAAAGTTAAATACTACACTTACGCGGCTTTTCTAGCTGCGCTAAGCTCTTACCCGATACTTGGCAGCGTAGCCACCGAGGAGCATATCTATGCCTCCATTTTCGCAAAGACCGCCATGGTTGCGAGCATAAAGCTCTTAGACAACATAAATGACAGCTTTCAAAGTTTCAATGAAGCAGTGGAGTCGCAGGTGAGATATCAGAGAGCCCTCGCTACTGGCATACTTCCCTCCGAGGCAGAAGAAGATCTTGGATGGGTAAGTAGAGCTGAGAACACGGCACATCTTATTGCCTCATGGGCTCATGGGCTAATCGCCTCTGCGTGTTCCAAATCTAAAATGTTTAATCTTTTCTTAGATGACCTCTACGAGTATATTGATGGTCAGATAGCTTCGTTCTGCCAGAGGAGAGACAGGTATTCGGTTGACACTATGAGCTTAAATGACTTCCTGCATAAGGTCTCATCCAAATGTTTTGGGAAGATATGGGTCGATATAGACTTCTGTTTCCTAGAAAAATCTGTCGAAGAGTTGGATGCAAACGAAGAAGAAGCCGCCTTGCTTGTCAATCGGAGCCTAGATTTGATCTTTAAATCTCTACTCTTCTATGATGATGTTACCGACTTCGATGAGGACGTTAAGAACCATATAATTAACTCGACGATGATACTTGGCATTGACTTAGGAAAAATTTCAGCCGAAGAGCTTTTCGGAGATAAAGATGTTCTACACACAAAGCTGGAGAGTAAGGGCGTCTTTAACGACGCCTTCGCCCTGGGAAACATCCTCTACCTGAAAGGAGTGGAGTGCCTAGTCGAAGCCAAGAAATACACACGGCTTATGGATATAGACGCCCTTATCTTTTGTGCAAGAGTCCTTAGACTATTCCTGCTGAGGAAGACATTTCTGAATGGAAATGGTCTGGATCTTAGAATGATAATCAGATCCTTGGAGCCGCTTGCTAAACTGAAAGCGTCAATCCCTGAGTATTTGAAGGCTTACGAGCTGGCTGAAGAGTTGGGGGCTAAGGCTAGAGGGATCAAGGCTTTAAAGCAGGCGGACAATAAACGAGCACTCCTGGTCTCCTAAAGCTTTACATTTAACCTCTTCACACTCAACCCTCTCTTTGAAAGCTTGAGAGAGAGCCCCAGCTAGAGTGCCAGATATTATATAACAAACAGGCTTCTCGGTGGCAGAGGCCCCTTCGCAGGCAAAACAATCCTTAACCTTTACCTCATACACTCCTTCACGTTGCTTCTCAACTTTGCAGCCTAGACCGAAACCCATCCATAGAGTTAACGAAGCGATTTTAGGGAGGTAGCCTATGTCGAATTTAGCCCTAGGATCTTCCCCGACTGCTCTTACGCGTTCAGCCGCAGTTATCCTACCAGCAATCTCATGAAAGAACTTTTCGGCAGCAACGAGACAGTCAACAGGCTCCTTAATATCTGGCAGGTAGGTTTGAAGTATAGCCTCTATAGTTTTTCTTGAACCTAGCAAAGACTCTAAGGGGACTTTGCGTGGGTGTTTGCCCAGAAACTTGGTTGCAAGCCAGTTAGGTAGAGCTAGAGCTGCTCGTGAGCCAAAACCTAAATTTTTTATAGGTTTATTTCTCGATTTTTTCAATTCTTCCGTCTCAATGAACCCGTTAACCGACCACTCAGCTATTTTATCTATAATCTCCTCAAATTTATCTGGGAATATCACCTCTATATCGTTTAGAGTCATATTTGAGAGTTGGGTTAGAAGTAGACAGTCTTGTGGGGGCATTTTGCCGAGCCCAGTTTTGCTGACGATGATACGTAGGTGGTCTTTGTGCTCCTTGAGGTAAGTTCGCCTCCATTCAAGTTTCTCCTCCTTTGTTGCCGTAAGCCTATCGGTAAACTCGTCGTGGAGTTTAATTAACAACCTACCATCCCGGAAAATGTAGGGAAACTCTACCCCGTGATACTTTACGTCGCATACTCTCAAGACTGAGAATTTACGAATGTAATTATCACCTACCTTAGATACAGTCAAGTTGATGAAGCCAGAGAGTAGAGCCTGAAGCATCCTCTCGAAGGTGTGGTAGGTATTGCGTGGAAGGGTGAAGAACTCTAAGAAAGGTTTCCCGTGAGATGCTGTCACCCAGTGCTCTATCATCTTTAGAACTGGGGCTTCGCCTTCTTTGACGAGGAGTTGCGGCAGGTAATGATGTATAATTACCCCTCGCCCTAGCTTCTCTCTAAGCTGATTTATGAAGATTGATAGATCATTTAGGGTTTTGGCCTCTAACCTAACCTGCTTAAAACTGGCTGGGACATCATAGTATGCTATTACCACCACCGGCTCAGTTTGGGCCAGATTTGAGAGTATTGAATTTAAAAACAGGATTGAGTCGAAATGTCCTTCATCTAAAACTAGGACGAATGAGCCCTCAGGGAGGTTTGCAATCGAGTCAAAGATCTCATGTCCAGTTTTGATTTTTCGCAATTCACTTATTTAATAAGTTCGTGTATACTTAAGAATTGCCATGAAGAAGTATAAGGTGGTAGCCTTCGACGTTGACGGTACCTTAATTAAGGAGACATGCTGGGAAATCATCCATCGACATTTCAAGATCCCATGGGAGGATACGCAAAGGAACATTGAGGAGTACTGCGATGGCAAAATTAACTTCCCACAGTTGATGAGGAGAGAGATAGAGCTGTGGAAGATACGTGGAGAACTACCATGCATTGGCGAAGTTCAGAGAGCACTTCAATACTATACCCTTATAAGAAACGCTAAAGAAGCCGTGAATAAGCTTAAGAAGGAAGGTTACACTGTCATCCTTGTCACCTACGGTTTGGATATTCTTGCCGAAAAGATTGCAAAGGAGATCGGCGCTGATCGAGTGTTTGCTAACAGTTTAAAACTCGACGGCGAAGGACGGTTAACTGGGGATCAGGTAACCCGTGTTGCCTTAGGTAGAAAGAGTGAGATACTGAGTGAGATCTCGAGAGAGATGGACGTCCCTCTCTCCCAGTTTGTCGTTGTTGGAGACAGTAAATATGACCTTGACATGTTCAAAATTGCTGGGCTTAGGATTGCTTTAAACCCTAAAGACGAGGAGATCAGGAAGGCTGCGGATATAGTTGTGGAGACCGAAGACCTTAACGACTTACTTTCAACTCTAACAGTTCACATAAGCAGAGGTTAAGCTCCAGGCCACCACCTAAAAATTGAGACCACACAAAAAGGTTACCCAGTGACTTCCAAGGCATCCATCAAGATTGCTCCAGACCAGAATTCACCATCCATGCTTCCCACTAATCCGGCCGAGCCTGTGAAGACCAGTGTCTTACCAGCCTCCACATTCCAAGAGTCTATGTGGAAGTATAGGTACTGGGTGGCGCCAGGTTCTATCGTTAAGCTGCCAGGCCACCCTTTGGCTGCGGGGTCTATAAGATGCCCACCTATGTAGAAAACTTTTTCGTTTGCGGTTGCGTCACTTATCTGTGAGAGTAAGACAGAATCTGTGCTTAACACCAGAGGCGAAGTCCCCAGATTGCCGAAAACGGCGCGTATGTATAAATTACCCGACTTTACATCTCCAGTCGAAACATAAGGTGGCCTCCAATCGTAGGATCCTTCGCGTTTCACTTTCATCGAATGGTGAGAGTAAACGACCTGAGACTGTTGGACATATACTAACGCAGTTGTTAAGGGCATTGGGTAGATTGTTGTAAAGACACGCCCCCGCTCCGTTACCAACCTAAATTCATAACTGTGCGTGTCGTCTAGCTGGATTGGAGAGTAGATTTGGATCTCATGCGCAAACTTAGCTGACTCTATGTAGCCATCTTCAAACCCGTAGGTGGAACTCGGAGACTTCGCGTCAAAGATCACCAATGTCGACTGATTCTTGTCATGCACATAGATTCTGACTATTTCGACGTCTAACGGACAGTTATTGTTAACGATTATTTTGAACAGGTAAGAATCTGCCCCACCTATACGTTTAACGCCCGGATACTGGAAGTCTAGATCTTCACTAAGCCTCTCTTGGTCGGATGCATTGACCTCCGCCAATACTCTCTGGTAACTGTCATATTGGGACATTTGCCAGAGAAAAAAGTTCATCCCGACTATCAGTATCATTATGAAAAAGATCGAGCCTGCAATTGTGCCTAAACCTCGCCTGCACTGGAGGGGTTTAAGCATCAACGCCTCAATTTTTAACATGCTTGCCAGTAGCCTCCGATGGAGGACCCGCGATCAGATGTGACATCAATCCGTTCGACAGCCCACTTCGAAATTTCTTCCGTCAACGCTATCTCTAATTCTTTCACCTGCCCTGAGTCCAATGTTAAGGGGAGCTGGGGGGCGATGCTTATTTCCAACCCATTAATGGATACGTCTGTGACGGTTATCTGAACTCCACCTATGTTTCGTATGTAAAGTTTCACCTCTTCATAGAATGCGTCGGCGTCGGTGTCCATGAACCATACCTTCTCGATGATGAAGCGCTCTCTCGCCGCATCGCTTCGGTTTGAGATAAGATCAGCCGCCATATTCTGATATGCTCCATAACTTGTCACAACCCAGGTATAGAGGCTCGAACCTACAGAGACAATAATAGCCATCGCTAGGAGGTTTGCGACGATGGTGGATACAGCTCTGTTATCCATGTCGGATAACCTTGCTAGCCGCAACTGCGACTTAACTACTAGGCAGTATACCTTAATCTTCAGGCCATTCGTTCGATTAAAACACCTCGTAACTTGGCTGTCATTGTGACGGTAACATTTGACTTATATAAAGTGAAGCAAGTAGTTGAAGGTTCCAACTGTCAAGGCTTCGGAAAATTTTTACCTTAATGGAAACCATTTAGGCAGCAGGGTCTTAATGGCGATTCTTAAAAAAATAGGTCTCTATCCGATCACCAGACCCAACAGTCTTGCCGCCACTTTGTAGTAACAGCACACTTCGATCTTGAAACAATAACATGGCCTTTGGTTTGATGGATGAGACCTACGCTTTTTTCGCCGGCGGTTTCATAAGGGCGAGAGCGATTAGGATTCCGACCGCGGCTAGGCCAGCTACTGGGAAGAATACGGCCACATAGCTTCCCAGCATGTCGCGCAGACTTCCAGCCAACAGGTTCCCTATTATTGCACCCATGCCGTAGGCTGTAAAGACCACCCCATAGTTTGACCCATAGTACTTAAGGCCGTAGAATGTTGCGGTAGCAGTTGGAGCTATCGCTAGCCAGCCTCCGAGACAGAACCAGAGGCATATGAATGCGCCTACGTATAGGAACACCTGGCCTGAGTCTGAGAATAGACCAAGAGAAGTCGCTGCGCCGGCGATTATTGCAAAGTTTAGAACCGCAGCGTTGCGTGGGGTGATTTTGTCAGTCAGGCTTCCGAAAATAGGCCTTCCTATACCGTTGAAAACGGCGAATGTCCCTGTTAAAGTTGCGGCTGTAGCTGCTGGTAGGGCGAAGATTTCCTGCCCGACTGGGCTGCTGATTCCTATCGCCATCAAACCTGCTAGGGTACCTATTGTGTAACATGCCCACAGTCCGACGAAGCTCTTCGAGTGTATCATCTCTTTCAGCGCAATGTCTGGAGCTTGAGCTTTGACTTCAGGAGCCCAACCTGTCGGTTTCCAGTTTGCTGGTGGGAATTTTAATGGCAGGCTGAGTATTACGAGCGCGACAAGGAATACTGCGCCCAAATAGGCGAGAGTTTGGAGTGGCCCGTAGAGTGAGATCAGCATGTTGGCTAGGGGTGCTGTAACTAGCGGCGAGATTCCAAAGCCTAGGACTGTACTTCCCACGGCTAGCCCTTTCTTGTCTGGGAACCATCTTCCAGATACGCCTATAGGGCAACCGTATGCAAGACCGACCCCTGCCCCGCCTATTACCCCGTATGTGATCGATAACAGTGCCATGTTTGTGGATCGACTTCCAAGCAGCCAACCGATCCCAACCATTACTCCGCCGAGCATCGCAACCTTCTTGGGTCCATACTTGTCCATCCACTTTCCAGAGAACGGCATCATGAAACCGAAGAGTGCCAGGAAGAGGATGAACGGTAGGAGGCTTTCTGTAGCGCTGGCTGCGAAGAGGCTTTCAAGGGGTTTCCTGAAGACGCTCCAAGCATAGATTGTACCCATGCATATGTTTATGAGTAGGCCTAGGATGACGAAGATCCATCTTCCTTTCTCGGCTCCCATCCCGAAGAGTTTTAGCTTTTGCGTGGCTTCCATAATTGGACAACCCGTTCGTTTTAGAGTTTGAAAGCAAAGTGCGCTTTTGCGTATTATATAAGGTTTACTTACAGGGGGCTGCTTGGTGTTGTTTATTTTGAGTTCTGGAAAAGGCTTATAAGTATGAAGGCTGCCAAAAATATTTAAGGTGTGAACTATGGGCTGGACTGGACACATTACAACAATCCTTTGCATACTCTTCACGGTCGTACCAGGGATGATAGACCCTGCATGGATGCCTGTGGCTAATCTGTTAATGTACCCTGTCTGGATGGTATACCCACTAGTGGACTCGGACTATCAGGCGGAACGTGTAAGTCTCTTCAAGCAGATGGCGAAGTACGAGGAATACATGAAGATGGCGGAAAAGGCTTAACCTGTATCACCCACCTTCCTCTACGAAGGGTGTAACCTCCTGGGCACGATCTCTCCGCCCATTTATCTTTATTTCACTATTTTTAGGATCTTCGTTCTTAAAATTCCATGACTTCTGTGAACTATCAATACCCTTTAACTTCGCCCATATGGCTTGCCATTTAGTGTGGAACTGTTTACCTTCAAGCTTCTTAGTGTAGCCTATGAAATATTAGTTTTTAAGAGGCATGGAACGGCAGAGTTAGTACAGCGAGCCTAAAAATTTTAACCCCAAACCACACACAAAACTAGAGTGGAATAATTATCTAGAGAGTTTGTTGAAGCATAAAAAAGAGGTGTAATAGGGGGATTTGCCTATCGGCGTTCGCATGTCCGGGTCTATGCGGGGGGTGGGACGTTGGCAGCATATCCTGGGAAGCCGGGCATCCACGGGATCCAGCCCAACCACATGAGGTTGTCGAGCTGGTAGTAGAGATAAATTATAGCGAAGATTATGTTGACGACGGAAACTATAACCTTCGTCCGTGTCTTCATCGGCTGGGCTCCTGTTTCGGTCGCTTTGCCTCTTCCGATCTCGCCACCCTTCTTGAGACGTTCCATGTATTCTGCTCTTCTTTTAGCCGCTTCCTCTTCACTACCCATATTTCTCACCTCACATGTGCTTGCGTTTAAGCCTCTTTTATGCTGGGTATATGCCTGGTGGCGGTGGGATGTATACGTAGGTGTCCCAGTATAGCTTCGTTAGGTAGTCGGCGGTGAATACTGTATCTTCCCATGCTGGGGACTTGAAGGGGTAGTAGTATGGGAGACCTGCGATCTGTGGCAGCGCCATAGATGCATAGATCGCTGAGAAGATTAGCAAGAAGAGGAACATCACTATTGTGATGATCTTGTCCTCCTTTCTCATCTTCTTCCAGCCATATTTCTCGTAGCCCATTTTCCTCACTCCACATAGAGAGGGGGAGGTCTATTTGTAGACCTCCGTTCCTTTCACACCTGCTATGACTTCTTTGGCTTGTTCTAGGTGGCCGATTCTAGCCTTTAAGCCGCCCCACTCCAGGAACCGTATACACGCCTTTACCTTAGTATACATGCTGCCTTGTAAGAAGTGCCCCTCTGCCAGCCACTTCTTTGCTTCGTCTATGTCCATGTGGTCGATTGGCTTCTCGTTCGGTTTACCGAAGTTAAGTCTAGCCCTATCGATATCTGTTAAGATGTAGAACTCATTGGCACCAATAGCTTCACCCATACGTTCACCGGCTAGGTCCTTGTCGATGACCGCGAAGACGCCTTTCAGTTTGCCTTTGTCCATCACAACCGGGATGCCTCCTCCGCCTGAACCGATTATGAGGTAGCCTATGTCCAACATGCCTTTGAGAGCTGCGCCTTCGACGTTCTTTATTGGGTCTGGAGATGGAACTACTCGCCTGAACCGCCGCTCAACCGATTCAGGTTTAACCTGTTTAATTACGAAGCCCATCATCTTCTTTTCCAAGTATTCTTTGCCTGGTGGCGGGTTAAGGACATAGCCTTTGGTCTTTACGAGATCCTCAGCTTCTCCCTTTGTGAAGAAGTTGCCTACGGGTTTGGTAGGGTCTAGGAAGTCTGGGTCGTTGATGTCAACCAAGACTTGGTTGACTACTCCGAAGACCAAGCCTTTCTCGCCCATCTCCCTCCTCCAGTCTCCTGGGGGGAGGTCGAGCATCGTGTTCTGTATTGCCTGTTGGAGTGTGTAGCCGATCTGCCCCTGCGTCATGGCACCAACCACATCAAAGTCTTGTGCAGGTACAAGCTTTGTGGCTTCCTCCTGCTGAATCAGCAGGTTCCCTGCCTGTGGCCCGTTTCCATGGGTCATAGCGACCCTGTCATCTTCGCCTTCTAAGGTTCCCATCAGGTCTACTATGGCTCGGGCAGTTATGTAGGCATTCTTGAACTGTTCCTGGGTTGTTCCAGCCTCATGTGCCTGTTTCAATGCGTTGCCACCTAGAGCTATCAAGATTCTTCTAGCCATATCTTTCACCTCCATTTTTTGAAGTTTTAAACCTCCATTTACCCCTTAGCCTTCCTTTCTGCCTCGGCCTTCCTCCTACGCTCCTCAATTTCCATAATCCTCTTTTTGCTCTCCCGCAGTTTCTCGGGCAGGTGTTTTATGTCGCCTAGACAGTATAGCCATGTGTAGAAGGCTGCTGCACTGCCCCAGACGAGTGTCGCACCGTAGAGGATTGTCCATGTCCATAGGTTGTAGTTTATGATTCCGAACTCCTGAACCATCCTTTACACCTCCTCGTGTATGTAGACGTCTATTGTGGCCATCTTTGTGAAGTCGAAATTCTCAGGCTTTATAGCGCTCCAGCCGACGCAGATGAAGCATGAGACAGCTGTGACTATGATGTTCGCCCAGACGACCGGCCAGTCTAGGCTCCAGTCGCACGCTACCCAGTAGGCGATTCCGAGAGCAGCACCTATCACTGTCCCCCAGAAGCACCCATCCCTGTTGGCATCCTTCCAGAATGCAGCGCAACATAGTGGTATGACGGCTGAGGAGAAGAATATGCCCATCGCTTGATACATGCCGGCAAAGGTGAAGCCTAACCAACGCCACATGACGACGATGAAGAAACTTATGGCCAAAGATACGCCCACCATAAGTCTAGTAAGGACCAGCAACTCCCTAGCGGATGCTTTAGGTCTTATATAGTAGCGGTATAGGTCGTTCACGAAGTTCGTGACAGTAGACATAGTTTCATGGGCGCCAGTGCTGACGGTCGCAGCTCCAACCGCGACGAAGAAAGCAATCAACCCTACATAGCCCAGCACCGTGAAGGCGGTCAGCGGAGCTACAGCCTCCGCCTCCTGGAAGTATATGTAAGCATTTTCAGCCCCTCCAAACGGAACACCATGTTGGCCTCCCTGATACGTCTCACCTAATGTAACACCTAAAGCTAGCCCTACTACGCCTCTTGAAGTAGCCATCGAGAGCGGGATTGGAGCCCAACAGAGCGCTGAGGCTATGTAAGAGGTCCAAACGGTTCTCGGTTTATCTGCGGCGATGGCTATCGACCAATAGGTGGAGTTGTTGAGGACAGCCCCCAAGTTGCCTACGGAGTTGACGATCAGGAAGCCTATACCTGCAGCGTTCAGGTAGTTGATGCAGTCCCATTGGTTCGTCCTATAGAACTCATTGGAGTAGGGACCCCACGGCTCTATGATCGGATGTGTAGTGTAATGGTGAACGAGCCCCTCCCAAATCTTGAGCGGCCCAAGTAACACCATTGAACCCCAGATGCATATGCCAAGACATACGTAGATGGTTAAGCCCATAGCCATATCCGCGAATATGGCGGCCCAGGCTCCAGCGACCAGTATGTAAGCGGCGAATGAGATGCACATGCAGAGGGCACATAACTCGAAGGGTAGACCAGTATATGTCATATACATAATGGATCCGCCGGAGACGATCATTATCGTAACCCACTGGCAGACGATCATCGCGATGATCGCTTGGCAGACGTGGTTCTTCCTGTCCAGTCTGAATAGGATAAATTCAGGGTACGTGTGGATCAAAGGCATCTTGACCTTCAAGGTCTGCCCCAGATAAGCGAATATAGGCAGAGGCAACGTCGCACCCAGCGAGTACCACCATGGACCAGAAGGCCCATATGTGTAACCAGTCCAGCTGCTCATCATGAGTGTAGCCGCCCAGACCCACGTTGCAACGATTGCGGCGTTACTCATCCCGTGACCGACATCTCTCCCCCCAGAGAACATCTCTTCAGCTGTTCTCCCCTTGAAGCGCCCCATGAACCACACCAGCACAGTGAAAACCCCAGACAGCCCGAAGATCAGTATAGGACCGAAGTATGAAGGCAGTGGTCTCTTCACTGCTAACTCGGCGGGAAATATTTGTGCAAACGGCCAAGGAGCGGAGATACTTTCGGCAGCTGCAATTACTTCCGACATATTTGGTTCCTCCAGTTTCTGCGTATGGTTAATCGCGGATTGTCCCTTTAAAGCCATGTATGTCAGCTAATTTACGTACACAATCTTTTATGCGATAACGGCTCAAGTTATAGATCGAAAAAACCTATAGGAGTGAAAGCAAAGATGCCTTTGATAGAAAGATATGTAGCAGTCGGCTGCCAAAACAGACAACTAAAAGAGCTCGCCACAACGCTCTCCAAGGACGTAATATACAAGAACATAGACCAGATGGAAGACTTCGTCAACATGGGCTGGGAACAGTTCAGCTACAGCTTCCCAGTGAAACTGTTCTGCTTCCCAGAATACCAGATATCTGGCTACGTCGCAAGAAGCATCAGAGAGGCTAGACAGGTTGCTGAGCGGGTTCCAGGCCCCATCACCGACCGTGTCGGAGAGATAGCCAAGAAGTACCGCATCTACGCGTGCTTCGGATCCATGTCTGAGGACCACCCCAAGTTCCCCAAGACAATCTTCGACGCCGCACCACTCTTCGGCCCAGACGGCAAAATATTAATGGTATATCGTAAAACCAACCCATGGCTCCCAGACGAATTCTGGCCGAGCCCACATGACTTCATAAATGCTGGTTGGGAGGAGCCGTTCTTCCCAGTAGCCAAGACTGAGATTGGGAACATAGGTATCTTCATCTGCAACGACGGCACGCAGCCAGAGCCTGCCAGGCAACTTGCGTTCAACGGAGCTGAGATCCTGCTGCACCCATTCCTCCTGATGGACCCCTATGTGACCCCACCACAAGACTACATAGCCCTTGAAACGAGATCATCCAGCTGGTTCAACATGGCGTACGGCATGGGCATTAACGGTGGCTGGGAACCATTCCACGCTCCACCCTACCCGATGCAAGGGGCTAGCTGCATCACTGACTATGAGGGACGCATCCTATCTGCCTGCCCCAATGCTGCATGTGAGGCCTACTGTTTCACCCACTTCGACATACCTGCTGTGAGAGCCTACAGGCGAACCATGATGTGCCACAACGGTCTGGCCAACTTCAGGAAGGAGCTATACAACTACCACACTAGAGCCATAACCTTCCCACCCAACGTTGGAATCAAGGACGACATAGACTGGGACTGGAAGAAGAACCGCGAGTACGTTAGGAAGCACTTCGACAGATTCTGGGAGGACTACTACAAGGACGCAGTCAAGTAGCTCTTTACCTTTTATTTTTTTTATCTCTCTAACTTTTCAAGAGAAGGTGTAATCTCGTTGCCCATAACAACAAAAGTAAAAGATGCTATGAGAGTGAAAGTGGTTACTATCAGCCCCCAAAACACCGTGAAAGAAGCAATTAAATTAATGACTGATAACGCCATCGGATCAGTTGTCGTAGTTGAAGCTGGCGAGATTGCTGGAATCCTCACAGAGAGAGATTGTATCAGGAAATGTCTAGCCGCAGGAAAAGAACTGACCACGAAGATTGGTGACGTGATGTCAAAACCAGTAGTCACAGTCAACCAAGATGCAAGTTTAAGTGAAGCTGTTGAATTGATGCGTAGGAAAATGATACGGAGACTACCAGTAGTCGACAAGGCTAACAAACTGGTAGGCATACTAACAAGCGATGACGTGTTAAGAGCAATACCCACCCCCGCCGCTAAACTAACCCAAATCTTCGGCTTTAACCCGTTTTTGTACCGGCCGAAAGAATAGAGACACCCTCAAAAGGTGGCTAATGAACAAGGCCACCTAACCATTCCTTTTTATTAACTTTAAGGCCTGTAGACTTTTAAAGAGGCAAGAGAGACAGACTTACTCTTTGAGATGACACTGCCGGAAGGAAGCACCGCCATTTCATCGAAGGGTGTTGAACTATCCCACACATACTCGAAGAAGAGGCGGAATGAAGATGCAACAGCAGGGGAGCGAATCCATGTTGCCAAGCATGCCCCCGCCTCGTTATAGCCTGTAAGATCTTGGATGAGAACCTCATTCTGGTCTACGATGCTAAGCATAGCCGCACAAGCAAAGTCGGTTATCCGCACCTCAACATATTTTGCGAGGTCTAGTAGACCATCGGAAACCGGCCCGCTTAAGTGCGCCAAGGCCCGAACGTGAACTTTCTCGTTCACCGATTTATTTTTCATTATCTCCTGGCACTCCTTTATCTGATGCGGCAAAGCTGTTTCACTTAGGCCCATTAGATCTATCTCCTCCTTGGCTGAGTAGTACATACGGATTGCGTAGGGTTTAATGCACTCGTAATTAAGGCATGAAAAAATTTCACCATGCTCGCAGCTCTTCTTTAACTCGAGTAAATATTGCCTCGCGCCGAGGCTCATATGCCACCATTCGCCGAATAGAGCTCTCATCGCACTCCTAAATCCAGCTGAGTCTAACCAGAGTGCAGTATCTTTAGATGGCGCATCCGGGTTATTTTTCAAAACCATCAAGACATGCTTGTCGACTATGAAAAAGTCTGAGCAGAGAGTGGACGCATGGCGGATCTCACAGACCCTCAACAGTTTCTTTACTAGAGACGTTTCAGATCGCTGCAGATCATTCAACAATCTAACCTTGACCCCATTACTCCGCGCACTTCTGAACACGCTGTCCAAATCATACTTAACAATAATCGAGAGGGGTTGGCTCAAGGCTATCAGGATTTCTTCTTCAGCTACGCTACATAGGTCCCTGACTTTACCATAGATTACATCCCTACCCTGAACTAGCTGGAAAAATTCAACATCCGTAGGTTTCTTGACGGGAAGAAAATCCAAGTTGGCGAGAATTTTAGCTTTATTAGCTTCTTTCTCCTTTAATTTCTGGGTAAACTCAGCAAGATGCGCTGTTATCACGTTCGCCACAGGTAGGGCGCTATATCTAAAAGGTTTCTCGAGTGTCCTTTGAACTACCGCTCTCTTCTGCAGCTCATTAAGAATTTCATAGACGGCAGTTCTCTGCATCCCCAAGGTTTCAGCAAGTTCAGAAGCCTTGCAACCATTTTTTGCAAGAAGATTAAGGTAGACAACTGCCTCCTTGTAGGTGAAACCGTAAACTTCCAGTTGTTTCGCAAGCTCGTTAATCCTATCTTTCAGCGTAAATCCAACTTCCATCTGGAACCCCCAACCCAAACCAGAGAGTTACGGGCGTACGCCTAACCGGAAAACCTTACTCAGCCATAAAGTAACTTCTTAGAGGCGGATTTAAAAGTTGCCCTAATAGTTACCCCCGCATAACCCTGCATCTTAAGTAACCGGAAGCTTTCCCGATCAGCCGTCTGCATTGGGGCTTTAATGAATTTGCCAAGCTCATAGTAGGCTTTGGAGGTTAAGGGCAGACGATATGGTTAACGTTGTAAAGGGCGAGGTAAGGGACTACTGCCGAGATACGCGTGAACAGCGTCTTAACGTTGAGAGCATATAGGAACTTTTAAAATAGGTTGATCAAAATTTATTCTTCACTAGGTGGGTAAGGGAAGCTGGCTAAACGCATACTTCTTCTTTCTGAAAGCGAGGTAAAACAGGCACTGGAGATAGAGGACTTCCTCGAGACGGCGGAGTTAGCCTTCAAAGAGAAAGCTTTGGGGAAGACACAGATGCCACCGAAGAGCTACCTCTTCTTCGAGAGGTATGGCGGCGACCTTAGAACCATGCCCTCCTATATCGAGAGCCTTAACATTTCAGGTGTGAAAGTGGTCAATGCCCACCCGGACAACCCAAAAAAGTATGGGCTACCCTCAATCATCGCCACGATGATCCTGGCGGATCCCCAGACTGGAAGCCCTCTAGCGATAATGGGTTGTACATGGATAACCGCTATGAGAACTGGCGCTGCCGGAGCCATCGCCACGAAACATTTGGGGCGACCCAACTCCCGTGTTTTGGCTTTAGTCGGTGCTGGAGTTCAAGCCTCGGCACAGCTTAAATGTATAAGTGCGGTACTGCCACATCTGGAAGAGGTAAGAGTAACGGATCTAAGTGATGAGGCTCTCAGAAGGTTCATTGAGGTAAATCGCCGCCAGTTTAAATTTAGGTTCACCCCCTGTGAAGATGTAAAAAGATGCGTCGAGGGAGCCGATGTGGTCTCCACTCAGACGCCAAGCAGGGCTCCCATTGTGGAGAGCAGTTGGATCAGCCCTGGAACTCATATAAATGCTATAGGGGCTGATGCCCCGGGCAAGCAGGAGCTTGATCCCCTACTTCTGAAGCGGGCAAGGATATTTGTGGATGATGTGGAGCAGGCGATTCACAGTGGAGAGATGAATGTTCCCTTTCGCCAAGGGTTTATTACGAAGGATGATATTCGCGGGGAGCTGGGGGAAGTTCTTACAGGCGCAAAGATTGGAAGGACCTCCGACGACGAGATTACAATCTTCGACTCTACGGGGCTCTCCTTACAGGATGTCTCGGCTGCTGAAAGGGCTTACAGGAAGGCTAGAGCCGCAAAGCTTGGGAGATGGGTCACTCTCAACGATTGAGGGGGCACATTTTATCTACAGCCGCCAGCGCATAGTCTAGAGCCGCCAGACCTTTGTCCACCTCCTCCTCATTTAAGGTCAGCGGCGGCGTTATGCGGAGTGTGTTTGGTGTGAACCCTCCTATAAGGCAACCTTTTTCTAAGCACTTGGATGCGATTATGCTCACAGGGTAGTTTGAGGTGTCGCCTGTATAGAGCGCCCCCCTATCTTCCTCTATAAATGGTTTCTTGGTATCTCGGTCTTTAACTATCTCAACCGTCCAGAACATCCCCACACCTGCCACATGGCCAACGCACCTATGCCTATCTTGAAGACTTCTCAAGCCTTCCCCGAGATATTCGCCGATCTTGGCGGCGTGGTCAACTACACCATCCTCCAGCATGGCCTCTATATTAGCCGCCACAACGGCCATCACGATGGGGTGAGCCCCATATGTGGATACATGCCACCAGCGATAGTCCTCGAAGAATTTGGCGATCTCTTTGCTTACAACTACGCCGGCGGCTGGCAGCTGGGCGCTTGTCAACCCTTTACCTAGGATCATTATATCAGGTTTCACTTCTGGCAGATAGTGCTGGTATGCGAACCATTTGCCAGTCCTCCCAAAGCCACATACCACCTCGTCATCTATCCAGAGTAAGCCTAAATTGTGAGTTAATCTTCTCATCTGAGGAGTATACTCCGGAGGTGGGACAACCGCCCCCACACCCATCACCACCTCTGTGATAACTCCAGCGACAGTCTCGGCGCCAACAGCTTCGATGAGATGTTCTGTAAAAGTGACACAGCCCAGCTTACCACTCACCTTACAGTCAGGATAGTCCCTACCTAGAGGGCACCTGTAACAGTAAGGTGGTGGAGCGACAAAGTAACCTCCTGTGTGGTTAGCTGGGATGTCCTTTATATAGCCTTTTCTGGAGGATAGCAGCCCGCGGATACCCCGAATCATTGTGCAGGATCTCGCGGCTTCAGTCCACCCGTGATACGCCCAAAGCCTTGTGAATATGTTGGGGCGGTTCATGAATAGCTTAGCCAACATTAGACCCATCTCCACAGCCTCGCTCCCCGTGCTTACAAACCGCAACTTACCCGCCCAGCCATCACTTCCCAAGATGTTCTCCATCAGAAGGCAGGTAGCTTTGATCCTCTCCTCGGTGGGGTACTTCTCCCAGACATATCCAAATTTGTTGAGACTCTCCCTTATGGCCGCCTGGATCTTTTGGTGGCGGTTTCCGAGGTTTACACACATCAACTGAGCGGTTAAGTCTAGTAGCCTATTCCCCTTATCGTCAACTATATAGGCTCCATCGGTCTCGGTTATCAGCGTAGGAGCATACTCTTCTGCGGCATAGTAGTTAAACAAGTAATACCGCTTATCCAGCTCTAACAATCTGTCCCAGCATTGCCCCATCTCGCGAACACCATGGTAGCCTGTGGCACCTGCGAATACGGTTGTAGTTAATTAATAATATACTAATATACCTCTACTGTCTACACAAAAAAAACTTTACATGAAGACCTGAGTGGGCTAACGTGCGCCTGAAGACAGGTAAACTTGAGTATTGGAGGAACCTCAAAGCAGCCCTCGAGGAAGTCGTACCTTTCTATGAGCGGGTAAACACTGCCATATCATTCGGTGGAGCCTGGAGGTGGAGGGTTATAGGACTTCAAATCCTTCCCATTCGCGGTGGGGTAATACTCGACGCAGGGATAGGCCCAGGTAACATGGCTTGTGCCGCTGCCAAGATACTTAGGCCTAGAATTATCATAGGGTTGGACCCATCAATAAAGATGCTAAAGGAAGCGAAGGAAGCTAGTTGGCGATGTGGAGAGGTTGACTTTCACCTTGTCCAAGGCATCTTTGAAGCCTTACCGTTTAGGGCGGGGGTTTTCGATGTGGCGCTCTGCGGTTTTGCGCTTAGAGATGCGATAGACCTAGAAAGTTCACTTGCAGAACTAAGTAGGTCCCTCTCAACGCGGGGGAGACTTCTAATCATTGAGATTGGGAAGCCTGACAATCCGCTTGCCAGGGGAGTCTATAGGGTTTATTGGAGGTTTATCGCCACTTTAGTAGCTAGGATAGCCGCAAGGTGGACTGCTAGAGGTAATCCATGGAGGTGGTTGGCAGTTACCTATGACAACCTACCACAAAATAGGCTTTTGGAGTTAATGATATCACGTAGCTTGAAGGTGGATAGGAAGTGTTCAAACTTCGGCTTCGTCAACCTTGTCATAGCGGAAAAGACCGAATAGGCTTATAAATCTCTGACGTCTTTAGCCTCTATCTTTATGGGGGATCAGTTCTGAGCGACACCACTACTCAGAGGGTAACCCCGGAGGTGGGGGAGATAGTTATCGCAACGGTAGTGAAGGTAACTGACTATGGAGCCTATGCTGCACTAGACGAATACGATGGAATGGAAGGCTTCATTCACATCTCAGAGGTCGCTTCGACATGGGTCAGGAACATAAGGAATTTCGTCAGAGAAAACCAGAAGGTAGTTCTGAAAGTACTCAGGGTTGACCCTGTAAAACACCACGTAGACCTCTCTCTCCGAAGAGTCAGCGGAACGGAGCGGAAGAGCAAGCTTGTAGAATGGAAGAGGAGGAGAAAGGCCGCGGCTATTCTAAAGAGCGCCGCGGAGGAGCTCAAGATTGAGGCAGAAACGTTTGTACGCGATGTCATGGCCAAGTTAGAGGACAAATATGGGGACGCATACGAGGGGCTTGAGGATCTGGCTGAAAGAGGAGAGGAGGCGGCAAACCGCCTCAAGTTACCTCAAAACTGGGCTACGGCAGTTTTGGAGACAGTGAAGCAGAAGGTAAGGATCCCCACCGTGACTATCAAAGGAAGCCTAGAGTTGACATGCCCGAAGCCTGACGGCGTAGGGATAATTAAGAAGATCCTAATGGAGTGTAAGAGTGCTAAGAGGCATAGGAAGGCGAGAGTTAACATCTATACTGTCGGAGCTCCGAGGTATGCGGTAGAGGTTACAGCGAAGGATTACAAAGACGCTGAGAAGGTAATGGCTGAGATTTCAGAATACGCAGTACGAGAGATTGAGAAGAGCGGGGGGGATGGGTATTTTAAGAGAGAGAGCTGAGTTCTACTATTATACCACCCTCACCGAAGGATAGGTCGGCTGGTTTGAGTCCGTGGATCATGAGAAGATGCAAGAAGTGTGGGGAGTACACTCTCAAAGTTGATCGGTGCCCCAGATGTGGAGGGGAAGTTAGCATACCTCATCCAGCTAAGTTCTCAATTGATGATAGATACGCAAGGTATAGGAGGGCGCTGAGGAGTGAAACTCTCAGCCACTCGACTTCTCATAACTCAGAGAAGAGTGAGACTACTGGATGAAGCCTATGATCATTGTAACCATTTTAGTATAATTACTTGCGTTGTAACCTTGTTGGTTCCTAAGAAGTTGTGAGAAGAGGATACGAATACCACCTCAGAGTCAAGCCCGTCCCACGGCTCTCCTATGGCGTAGAGGATAGCCTTGCCCAGCAACGTATTACTGTCCGGGTAACCATCCTGGTTACTGTCCGCATTCTCGATGCTGATCTCTGGGTAGTACTGCTGAGCTATCTGGGCTATGTAATACCACTTCCCTTCATCCCCCCACAACCAAGGCGCATGGCCACCTCCCTGTTGGGGAACTGTAGTCACAAAAATGACGATATATCTGGCGTTGAAATACTGTTTAGCTAGTTGGAAAGCTCTGGTCTCGTTCGAGAGGAGAATTTGCCCGATGCTGGCTATCTGAGTAGTGTTCAATGTGGCGTTATCGGCTATGCTCTTATGGTCTCCCTCTATAGCTATCCAGTAGCCATAGTCCCACCATGAGAGAACTGGTTCATCTGGAGGGATATTATCTCGCATCCACGCTAGAGCTTCAAGCCAATCGCCACGATACTCCCGGAGCGGTGTACCTGCGGCGGCTATCGTAACGGGCGCGTATGCCCCTTCCACGGAAGAGAAAAATGTCGGAGTCATTAGGAGAGCTAGAATCAGTATAGTAGCGAGCGAGAGGTAAGGTGACACTCGAGGCGTCCGCTTACCTTTATCGGCGCTCTTAGATGATTTGATGCCCACAGCTAAAGGGCGTGTTATGGAGACTAAGGCGTAGGCGCCGAGAAGCGTAATAAAGGGCGCCATGATCAGGGTCAGCCTTACGAAGGAAGACGCGAAATAGACCGAGAGCACCCCCGCCACCACGAGGTAGATGTCCCTCCTCCACCTCCTCTTTAAAGCCAGATAGAAGCCGAGTGGGGCTAGGATGAGGACGTTCCCAAATTGGCTGTAGAAAGTAGCCCAGGTGCTCATCTTATGCTCTGCAACAGACTCCACAATTGGCCCGGCCAGCTGCTCCCTCTGACTCGGGTCGATAACAGTCATTATTTTAGCTGTAAGTGGGGTAACAAATCCGAGCTGGTATAAGATAACAGCGCTCATTGCCGCAACAGTTAAAATACTTGTTACTAGAGCCAGCTTGGTCCTTGGGCTCTTTATATGCCTAAGGAGTTCAGCCACTAGAAGAATTATGAATCCACCTATTACCGGCAGAATTCCGAATGCTGTCAGTATCCCAAAGCCAGGCCTGGGGAAGGGGAGGGTGAAGACTATACCGATGCACATGGTTAGGCTGTAAACTAAGAGAACTCGTGGGGAGTAACGCCCTACCACAACCAACGCCACTATGAATAGGGGGATTAGTGCAAGAATAAACCAGAATGCCCCCCACGATATATTAAGATAGGCTACACTAAGGCCTGCAAGTGCGGCGTAAATTAGACAACTCTTAACAGACCGCTTAGCGTCGACGGACCTCAGGAATAGGAAGGATGCCAGAATTATAGCGAAGACACCTACAGTCTCATGCTTGAGGAAACCAAGAGTCGTCCGGCCGATGTATGCTTCGTTGAGAGCTAGGAATAACGCCGCAAGGATTCCTGTCTCCTTGCCGCCTAGATCTTTACCTAAGAAATATAACACCAGACAGGTGGCGGCAGCCATAAATGGAGGCAGATATAAAGCTACATCTAAGAGCTCAGTCTGGGCTCCTAGACTCTTAAGGATGAGGTAAAAGAAGACCACCGTATAAGGTAGCCCTAGCGGGGTAGTACCAGCCACATCACGCCCCCAAGGAAACCACGTCATATCGTCCACCCACCCAAAAACCGAGAATAAACCATTCTCCACAATGTATTCGGCAACGTAGAAGTGCCAGAAGGAGTCAAACTCTGATAGATATGCCCCCCACCTTAAGGGGAGAATCCGTACCCCTAAGGCGATGAAGACGACAGCCGCAAGACAAATGGCTATGATAAGACCCCTGTAAGGAAAGGCCAGCATCTTCGCGGCATGCTTGTTGACTGCCTCAGCCCCACTCCCCAAACCCAATTTTAATTTGACCGTGAACTCCGTCCCCCAACATTATAGCAGCGTAGTCGATAGTTGTATCTCTTCTATTTAGATTTTGGCTAGATCAGCTAATGTATCTTCATGCATCTTAGGCGAGTCTGAAATAGCTTTTATTTATACCTGCGTACATATAGCCGACCTACTGCTGTTAAGCTTCGTTCCATGCGGAGATGTTCAATGTGAGGAAGTTGAAGAACCACTATAACCCGGTCGAGATAGAGGAGGAAGTCCTTAGATGGTGGCGGAAGGAGAGCGTTGAGAAGCGCATTGAGGCGGCGAGGAAGGATGGGCCTCTCTTCCGTTTCCTCGAGGGCCCCCCGACCACCAACGGTCTTATGCATATAGGTCATGCCCGAGGTAGGGCGATGAAAGATGTGGTGCTACGGTTTAGGACTATGCAGGGCTACGATGTCTGGCGTAGGGCAGGGTGGGACTGCCAAGGATTACCCGTGGAGATCGAGGTCGAGAAGAAGCTAGGTTTAGGTTCGAAGCGGGACATCGAGAGGATTGGCTTTCAGAGGTTCGTAGAGGAGTGTAATAAACTAGTTGATTTTTACATTAGCAGTTGGAGAGAGAACTCTGAGAGACTGGGGTTGTGGCTTGACTATGATAACGCCTACCAGACCAGACGTGATGAGTATATAGAGACGGTGTGGTGGGCTCTTAAAAGAGCCTTCGATAAAGGTCTTCTTAAAGAGGACTTCAAGGTGGTTCCCACCTGTCCCCGTTGTGAAACTCCACTCTCAAGCCACGAAGTAGCTCAAGGATACACCTCCGTCAAAGACCCATCCATCTATGTGAAATTTCCGCTAGAAGGACGGGAGGGAGAATACATACTGATCTGGACTACCACGCCGTGGACGTTGCCTGGAGATGAGGCAGTCTCAGTAAATCCAGACTTTGATTATGCCAGAGTTAAGGTTAGCGGTGAAACTTGGATCCTAGCCTTAGAGCTGGTCGACCGAGTAATGACACAACTTGGAGTCGAGAAATATGAGATTGTTGAGACAGTCAAGGGGCGAACGCTTGTAGGGTTGAGGTATAGGCACCCACTCCTCGAGGAGACCCCTACCCATAGAGAGCACGTTACGCCGCCTGATCATACTATTGTATGCGGCGCCCATGTTACTTTAGAGGAGGGTACAGGTTGCGTCCACACAGCCCCAGCTCACGGTCCAGAGGACTTTGAAATCGGGAGAGAAACAGGCCTGACCCTATTCTGTCCTGTTGACCAGAGAGGGT
Source organism: Candidatus Bathyarchaeia archaeon (assembly GCA_038883335.1). Taxonomy (NCBI): domain Archaea; kingdom Thermoproteati; phylum Candidatus Bathyarchaeota; class Bathyarchaeia (SeqCode); species Bathyarchaeia archaeon. The sequence goes on along the minus strand of JAVZMI010000005.1, from coordinate 42,342 downwards.
GCTTTAAGGAGGAAGCTGGCAAGTATGCAGGCAAATTTGTCAAAGCGGCTGATCAGGAGATAATCTCCGACCTTAGGGCGAAGGGCCTACTTGTATGGTCGGGGGAGATAGAACATGAGTACCCGCTCTGCTGGCGGTGCGAGTCACCCCTCATCTATAGGGTTGACAGGCAGTGGTTCATCCGAGTGGACTCCATACGCCGAAGGATGATCGAAGAGAATGCCAAGGTAAACTGGGTTCCTGAATGGGCTGGTAAGAGCAGATTTGGGGAGTGGCTGGCTAATGCTGAAGACTGGTGTATAAGTCGGTCGAGAGTATGGGGGACCCCACTAAACATATGGCGGTGTGTTGGCTGTCAGAAAGTGGTGGCTGTTGGTAGTAGAGCAGAGTTGGAGAAGCTGGCTTTCAGGTTACCTGAGCGTCTAGAACTCCACCGCCCATGGATAGATGAGGTGGTACTCCGCTGTGAGGTTTGTGGGGGGGAGATGAGGAGGACCCCATATGTCCTCGATGTGTGGTTGGATTCAGGTATGGCCCACGCTGCGGCTGTAAACTATCCAAAGGATAAGAGCCTGTTCGAGAAGCTCTATCCCTACGACTTTGTGACCGAAGCTGTAGATCAGACACGAGGGTGGTTCTACTCCCTATTAGCTACAGGTGTGCTTCTCTTCGATAAAGCACCGTATAGGAGCGTCCTTTGCCAAGGTCACGTTGTGGACAAGTATGAACAGAAGATGTCCAAGTCTAAGGGGAACGTTGTATGGGCTAATGAGACACTCGAAAAGTATGGAGCGGACCTGATTCGAATTTACCTCCTAATGAAGGCCCCACCAGAAGATACGCTGATCTTCGACCCTGACGACCTAGAGCAGATCAAAAGGGTAATGTCAGTTCTCTGGAATGTATTCGTCTTCACCATCACCTATATGCTCCTTGACAATTTCAAACCTGAGGCTTGGCCTTTGGAGGCTGTAGAGGCTTATTTAGAGAACGAGGATAGATGGCTACTATCCAGGTGCCAGTCAGTGCAGAGGGAGGTAACTACAAGTTTAGAAAGCCTGCGGCTTCATAAGGCAGTCCGCAGCCTCCTTAATTTCGTAACAGAAGACATCAGCCGGTTCTACATTAGGTTGATCAGGAGGCGAACTTGGATAGAGGCGGAGGAGATGGGCAAGACTGCAGCCTACGCCACACTTTACTACGCATTATCGGTGGCGGTCAAGCTTATGGCACCTATAGCCCCCTATGTGACTGAGGAGTTATACCACGCCTTAACTGGTGACACTAATAGTGTCCACAGCTGTACGTGGCCACCTTTCAACGAGAAACTCTTTGATGCCAGACTGGAGAAGTATATGGATATCACCCGCGAGGCCGTTAAGGCGGCTCTTGCTGCGAGACAGAGAGGCAAAATGAAGGTGAGGTGGCCAATAAGAAAGGTTACAATAGTCCCTTCAAGCAGCGAAGCTGAGGAGGCTCTTCGCCGCCAAGCAAATATTCTGGCTAACCAGATAAACGCGAAAGAGGTGGAGGTTCAAAAACCAGGCTCTATACCGCCCTTTATAGAGATCGTCATCGAGCCGAGGTACGAGAGGCTTGGGCCGAGGTTTAAGGGCAGAGTTTCCGAAGTTAGTGAGGCTTTAAGACAGATGGGCGGCAAACTTGAGAAGAGGGTTGAGGAGCTAACCCTGAATGTTGGTGGTGAGGAGGTAAAGCTCACATCCGAGGACTTTGCCGTGAAGGAGAGCTTACCCAAACATGTTGTATCTGAAAGCTTCTCTTATGGAATAGTATACATTGACATAACGCTTACGCGTGAGCTTCTAGCAGAGGCTTTAGCGAAGGAGATCGTGAGAAGAGCTCAAGTAATGCGGAAGGAGATGCAGCTCAAAATAGAGGAATATGTCAATCTCACCCTCCAACCTCAAGAACAGGAAATCGTGGAGCTTCTCGAGATTATGAGAGAATATATTACGAGGGAAGTCAGGGTGAGAAGCCTTCAAATAACCCCTCCAGAGGGGGAGGTGGCTGTACCCTCCGGCTCATATGTGAAGGAGTGGGAGATTTGGGACGAGATAGTGAAGATTATTCTGCAAAGAGTCGACTGATGGTTAATTGCTCTTCTCACTCTTTATGGGCTGATATCTCTACATCTTCGATTCTGAAATTTAGTTTCTTTTTACAGGAGGGACAGATGCCGCCATATTGCTGAATGAACTCGTCAGCCTGCTTCAACTCTAAACCTCTATAGAAAAGGTGTCCACAATTACCGCAGACAACTATCTGAGGCATAGGGTGTACCTCCGGATATTTAAAAAATGAAGCTAAGCTGTTTTTAAACCTCTCGATGCCAATTTGGGCCATACCTCAGAGGGCAACTGTTGACAGCGAGTTCAGAATGGAAAACAAACAGGTTTGAGGAGGCATGCCCCTAGGGCAGACTATATCTAATTCTTAATTTCCTTTATGAAACATGTTATTTCAGAAAGAAAAGTGGCGCGGTGGGCTGAAGTGGGTTACACGCTGATCGTGGCAGAGAAGCCTGACGCGGCGAGAAGAATAGCTGAGGCTCTAGGCGAGGGGGAGAGGTTCGAGAGACGGGTAGAAGGAGGTTTTCCCTACTTCGAGGTGGTGAGAGATGATAGAAGAATTGTGGTTGTTCCTGCTTCAGGCCACCTTTACACAGTCGCTCAGAAGATTGGCGGGCGAAACTATTACCCAGTCTTTACATACAGGTGGGTTCCCAAGTATATGGCGGAAAGGGGAGCCTCAAAGACTAAAGGAATAATAAACCTAATCACGAGGTTGAGCGAAGAAGCTGACACTTTCATAAACGCCGCCGACTATGACGTGGAAGGAAGTTTGATAGGTTATACGATCTTGAAGTATGCATGTGGAGGGAAGGAAGAGGTGGCGAAGAGAATGAAGTTCTCCACTTTAACCACCGAGGAGCTACGGGCTGCCTACGACCATCTAATGCCCCACCTAGACCTCGAGCTGGTAGAGGCTGGGCGAACTAGACATGAGGTCGACTGGCTTTACGGGGTGAACCTCTCTAGGGCGTTGACCCTATCGGCCTCCAAGGTAAATAAAAGGCATACCACATTGAGTATCGGCAGGGTTCAGGGGCCGACTCTTAAGTATATAGTCAAGAGAGAGGCGGAAATTAGAAGTTTTGTTCCTACACCTTACTGGGAGATAGAGTCCACTGCTACTTTGGGGGATCGAGACTATCCTCTAAAGTTTGAGGAGGAGAAGGTTTGGAGGAAACGTGATGCCGAGGAGATCCAACGCCAGTGCACAGGTAAAACGGGAGTTATCATGGATGTGGAGGAAAAGACTGTTCAGAGATCTCCTCCAGAGCCTTTCGATCTTGGAAGCCTCCAGCGGGAGGCTTACCGCTTTTTCGGGTACTCCCCGAGGAGAACCCTTGACATAGCCGAGAGGCTCTACCTAGATGCTCTAATATCATACCCCAGAACATCCAGCCAGAAACTGCCCCCAACTATAAACTATCGTGGAATTCTCAGAGACCTCTCAAAGAACGCCGCGTATGCGAAGAAGGCCGAAGTCTTGCTGGCGGCACGGGAGTTGAAGCCCAACGAAGGTAAGAAGGAGGATGCAGCCCACCCGGCAATATATCCAACTGGTAAGCCGCCAGCGAGAGAGCTAACCGGTGAAGAGACAAAACTATATGACCTCATAGTGAAACGCTTCATGGCTACTTTTGGCGCCCCAGCTGTAAGACTCAGCCAGAAGGTGACCATAAAATTAGGGAACTACAACTTCTTCCTCAACGGTAGGCGTATCTTGGCGGAAGGATGGACTGCCTTCTATGAACCTTATGTTGAAGCTGAAGAAGTAGTAATCCCGTCTTTAAGTGTCGGGCAGGAGGTCAAGTTGAAGAGCGTAAAGGCTATACAACGTTATACCGAACCTCCTGCGCGTTATAACCCTGCAAGCCTTTTGAAGGAGATGGAAGATAATGGAATCGGAACTAAGGCTACTAGAGCTCAGATCATCGACACCCTCTACGAAAGGGGGTATATCTATGGGGAGAGAATTGTGGCAACCGAGCTTGGCTTCACAGTCATAGATGCGATAGATAAATACTGCCCAGAGGTAACCTCTGCGGAGATGACCCGCGAACTCGAGGCTAAGATGGATGACATTGAAAAAGGGGTCGAGGACGGCGTGAGTGTGCTTGTAGACTCTGTGGATAGATTAAAGTCAGTCCTTGCAAGACTAAAACTCCACGAAGTGTACTTAGGGGCTGACCTTGCCGAGGCGATAGAAGCTGAAGCTCTTAGAAAAAGAACCGTTGGGCCTTGCCCTGACTGCAGGACTGGGAGCCTGCTCATTTTAAGGTCGAGGAGAACCGGTAAGAGGTTCATTGGATGTACAAATTACTTCAAAGGTCTCTGTAGTAGGGCTCTCCCGATACCTCAGAGAGCTAAGGTAACACCAACTGATAAAACCTGCAAAACCTGTGGGTGGCCTCTACTCGCTATTAAATGGACTGGCCGCCGTCTCTTCCACAGCTGCATAAACCCTGAATGCCCCGCCAAGTCAGCTGAGCGGGGCGAAAAAGGCGAAACAGTAAGCCGACCGAGCACCCAAAGGTAAAATTGTATATGAACTGTTCTATTTGCGGTAGGCCCAGCAAGAGCACCTACTGTGAGAGACATGAGACAGCTTACAGGAACCTCGTAGAAAGGTTTAAGGACTGGAATGAAGCCATGGAGATCACTTGGGAGAGGTTTCTAGAGGAAGTAAAGTTGAACCCTAGTACTGGTATATGGGCCAGAGAGGTCGCCATGGATGTCTCCAAAAAAAGAGTCTAAATATTATGAGAAAGTAAAAGCTCTGTCGTCCTTTGGGCGCATAAATGTGTCCGTATCGGTTGTGGCGGCACTTGTGATTGGGGGGGTTATCTTTCTCTTCGGTGGGGGTTTGTACATAATCGTCGCCCAGCCTCCATTCTTCGTTGCCTTCCAAGAAGGCTATATTTTCTTCACACCTTACGAGCTAAGCTCCCAACTCATATTTGAAGGCATGATCTCAGGCTTTCTCATATGCTTAGGAGTACTGGGATGCTATGTAATACATAGAAGCCAGCGAAGCCTAACAAACCCTAGGCTGGCCGCGATGCTGTTGGTGACAGGCATCGCGTTGATTCTAATCGGAGCATTTGGCCTCGAGGCGCTCATGCAGATTAAGTTCAGCTAGGAGTCAATCCCCTCTAGGCCGCGTTCAGTGAGCCGCACATAGCAGAATGGGGGCTGGAGTTGAACTTTACCCCCATACTTTTCCAAGAGAGCCAACTTCACGTTGGGGGCTGCGCTAGGCTTCAAGTGTATGATATCAGTTGCCCAGTATCGAAGAGCCCTAGCTGCAACCGGTTCGACTCTTTCGTCGAGTAGGTCGTCGGCGGGTACTTTGCGCACATGACTCGTAAGGAGGGCAGGTATACCGCAGCTCTTGACTGTGTTAGTAATATAAGCGAGCTGCCTGTTTAATTCCTTACTCAAAACTACCGCCTGCTCTAGGTTTGTGATTTCTAAGCGGTAAAGTCTGCTGATGGAATCTACGACTAAGAGACCCCTCCGTCCTGCTGTCAGACGGTCGAGGGTCTCGAGCAGAGCTGTCTGCTCATAGAAGTTGCTCGGGGAGAAGATGTAAATTAGCTGCGCCACCTCATCCAGGCATCCGGCGGCTATTTGCCTCAACCTTTCAGCTGGAAGGCATCCGTCGGCATCTATGAAGAAAGTCGCCCAACCCCTCCTCCCAGCGGTTACTGCACATTGAATAGCTAAACTCGTCTTACCAGCCCCAGCCTCACCATAGACTAGCAGGATACCACCCTTTGGGAGACCACCCTTCAGCAGCCTGTCTATAGGGACACTCCCAGTAGGGAGCCTATGCACTGCCACCTTTGGCATGGTGTACACAACATTTATGGATGTTATTTATCCGATCTTCAGCTTTACTACCGCGGGCGCACCTAATGCACTTTGGGACAGGACACATTACAACCTATCATGTGCAGACCGCATACAGCCACTGGCTGGATGCGAAGTGGGTAAACCATGGGTTGTATCCACGCCAGCCTTTTATCCTTTAGGTCTGACCTTCTCGGCTACGAGCTCAGCCACCCTACGCCCGGAGAGTAGCATACCCCCAAAAATGGGTCCCATCCGTGGGGTCTGGTGGAGGGCAGCTACAGCCATTCCAGCGGCGTAAAGCCCTGGGCAGACTTCACCAGTATTTTCTACCAGCACACGCTCAGCGAGGGAAGCCCACATGGACTTCTCCCCAGGAACAGCCAGTTTGAGTTCAGGAATTTTACGGGAGGCTATGGTGAGAACCTCAGCATCGTGACCTGTACAGTCGATAACCGCTTCAGCCTTCACCGCGAGGGGGTCTACGTGGAGACCAGCCATAGCTACGGCGCTCCACTGAACTACGACGCCAGATACGTGTAAAGGATTATTTCTGTACACTAAGTCATTAACCGCCACTCCGAGGATTATCTTCGCCCCGGCGTCAAGAGCACCTGTCGCCAGCCGCGCAATCATCTCCGACGCATCTACCAAGAAGATCCCGTCCTCAACCCGCGTCAATCTGCAGCCGAGTCCCTCCAGTATCTTCTCAGCAGGCGACTGGATGACAAGCTTATGGAAGAGCATCCCGCCACCCCCAGTCCCGCCCCCAAAGGATAACTTCTTTTCGAAGACTACCACCTTCAAACCTTTCTTGGCTAGGAATCTTGCAGCTGTAAGGCCGGATGGACCGGCTCCGGTTACGACGACGTCGGTCTCAGCTATGCCAACCCAGTCCTCAGCTGACTTCTCAACGATGAAACGTGTGATTGCGCTCTCATCAACATCTCTAAGTTTATCGTAGGACAAATTAGAAGCCTCCGAGCAGGGTCGATTATATGTGCAGCTTCTCTTATTTCTACTTTCTCGTACTTAGCCTAAGATTGGCGCATAGTATTCCTATCATGGAGAGACTATCTCGAATGCGCCCTGACAGCACCATCCCTAGTGCCTCATCGATGTCACATCCTCTAACCTCAACTATAAACTCCGACTCACCACAACCGGCTGAGATGGGCTCACACCTTTCCAAGTCTTCACCGATGAATAGATGGGCTGTCTGGACAACAGACATGTTCGGGTGGTATGTAGCTAAATGCGTTAGCTTCCCCGCAGAGTAACCTGTCTCCTCCCGGAGTTCCCTCTGAGCTGCATCTTCAACGGTTTCCTGTGCTTCAACCACACCCGTAGGTATTTCCCAGCTGAAGAACTTGTATCTATACCTATACTGCTTCACTAACAGTATCCTCCTATTATCGAGGAAGGGGACTACTCCGATACAGTTCATAGTCGGCAGATCTGCCTTTACGACTGTGAAGGTGGTGACATTCCCGTTAGGCAACTCAACCCTATCTTCCTCGACCGAGAATCTCTGGTTACTATAGATTACCCTTGTATCCAGTGTTCTCCAAGCTGACACTAGGAGAACCCTCCAAGAGAAATATTTAGGACGCGTATATCTCTGTTTAGCTGAGCAACCCCCATGCTGGGTAGCCAAGCTAGGAGTTAGAAACGTGAAGATACATTCTCAGAAGCTTTAGACAAACAAGTTGACTATTGGAAGCAGTAGTTAATTGAGCACATCTGGGCGCCAGCTACGCTTGCATTCAGGTCAGTAGCCATCCTAAAGGGGTGGAAATGATTAACATCACAGTGGACGCTATGAGCGCGCCGATCAATATCGAGAGAAACGCTGCCTTCTCCCTTATGCCCAACGCAAAGGCGGCAAGGTTAGCAGTCCAAACTCCAGTAGCTGGAAGAGGCACTGCTACAAATACGGCTAAACCTATAACGCCATACTTCCTCATGTAGGGTCGAACTCTCATAGAAACCCGCTCTTCATGGCGACAATACCACCTTGCAAAACTACCGAGAATAGAGTTCCGTTCAGCCCCTGCCTCAGCCTTTCTCCTAAGAAATAGCTCAAGCCGACCCAGTGAGAACCAGAGAACCGCCGCTATGAACATGTTACCTGCAGTCGATATGGTGAAGTTAACCCATGGGTCGATGCCTGCAAGTGTCCCATAGATTATTGCACCTCTAACCTCCGAGACCGGTGAGACTGAGAGAGCAAATACTATCAATAAATCGTAGAGAGCGTCCAAGGGTTCTTCGGTTTTCTCCTGTGTTACTGGGCGTAAATCTACTCTCGAGGATTGGTCAGCTGCTGTTTTTTCTCTGCTGAAAGTATGATGCTCATCAGGCAAGCATCCTCCCCGTCTAAGTAGTATCCAGGTATGCACCTAGTAACCTCATAGCCGAATTTTCTGTAGAGATTCATAGCTTTAGTGTTGCTCTTCCTTACTTCAAGGAAAGATTCACGGCACCCATACCGTACCATTCCCTCCAAGGCTGCAGCAAGTAACCTACTCCCTAGACCCTTCTCTCTATGTTCGTCCATAACGGCTAAGGAGACAAGATGGCCTTTCTTCACAAACCTGAACCTCTTAAACTCCGATAGGCCAGACTCAACCCTGCACAGTACATAGCCTACTACCTTTCCATCATATTCAGCCACGAGGAAAGTCGCAGGGTACGACTTGTGGAGGTCGAGGAAGAAGCTAGATGTATAATGTTCTGGAAGGCATTTACGATTTATAGCCATAACAGCCTCTAGATCCTCCTCCCTGAACTTCCTTAACTTATACGCAGAGGAAGAACCAGCCTTAGAACTCATAAGTTGCTCCACCGTTTATCGGCTTTTAAGAGCTTACCCGAGGTATTTAAAATAACTCTTTTTCACCTCAATGCAGGAGAGGCACCTTGGAGGATACACTCGACCTTCACGGCGATGCCAACCTTGCAGGCACATCGACTAAAGCCATGATGTGTGTAAAACTTGTTTTTTTATCCCGGGGCTATTTGCGATGGCTCTGCCGATCGCAATCTAGGTAGAGTGAACTGCCCTCGAGGGACAACCCAGACCTTAGCCTTCCTACCCGCCAACCTGAAAGCCGTTTCTAGAGCCTCATCAGTACACCTCACGCTCTTGAGTTTGAAGACACCGGTAGTCATAAACTCTGGCATTGCTGACAATGCGACTACCCTAACTTTCTGTAGTGTCCTTAGCAGAAGATACGCGGCGCAGAGTTCCGGGGTAAAGCTCTTTCTCACAGCCTCTCGAGCGTCCTCAAATGATCTGAACTGAGTCATCCACCTGTAAAAGCTGACGTTCCCATGCCCATTAGAACACTCTGCAGCCAACACCACTACACCACCATCTCGCACGATCGCCAGTACGTTTTCTAAACTATTGATCGCGTTATAGAAGCTATCATCGTAGGGGTAGCCCCCTGGACTGATTACCACTATGTCTGACTTTGAGTCCACTGTAGCCCCAAGGGTTTCGGCAAGAAACTTTGCACCCTCAAGGAAAGCTGGCTCCAATCCACCTGCAAACGCCTTCACAATTTTACCGGCGTCGTCGGTTACAGCGTTAAGTATAAAATTCACACCTGCCAATTTAGCTGCCTCTACCATGTCGAGATGGACTGGGTTCTTTTCTAGGTTTCCAACTTTGCAGTTAGGATCAGTTATGAGGCTTCGGTTGTGTTGGATAGTTTTAAACCCGCTGACGGCTAGAACTCCTGCCCTACCGCCACTGTAACCAGCGTAAGGATCAAGCCCAATCTCGCCGATCAACACCTTAAAGTCAGCCTCCGCGAACGCTCTGTTTAATACGACGCGAGTCTTGTAACTAGTGACGCCGACTTCCACAAGCTCTGCGGTGTTTGGGTCGTGGGCAAGCTTCACTAAACCACCCAAATCGCCTACTTCAAGACTCGAAGACCTATCCGGCGAAGGTTGTGACCTTTGACCGAAGATTATGGTAATAGCCGACTCTGAGATGCCGCCGCTCTTCAATTCGTCAATAACTTTTGAGAGCATTAGCTGGCTTAGATGCATATTAGTTGTTGAATCGACGACTACTGCGACCTTTCCTCCGGATCTTACAATCTCTCGCAGCCTCGGACTCCCCTTAGGATTCTCCAAGGCGTATTTTATTTCCGCTTCAGGATCCGGTGCAGCGGGTTTGAGTTGAGGCTCAATTGTGCCCAGAAAATTCTCCGCGGAGATCGTTAGACAGATCTCCGTCTTCCCATAAGGAAGCCAAACCTCAACCATTTAGATTTCCTTACCTTCGTTGGAGGTGTAGACTCATCAAGCTATCATTAGCTGTTCATTTAACTTTTCCGATAGGTTTAGTGAGAAAACCTTAAACGCATTACAGCCTCCTTCTCATGGAGGTGTGATGAGTGAATAAGACACGAATCGAGACGGCAAAGAGTTTCTCCCAACTCTTATGGCGGACAGGCACAATAAAATTCGGAGCCTTCACATTAGCCAACGGAAGTTTGACCCCATACTACATTGATCTCAAGGTGATCCCAAGCTTCCCCAGCGCGTTTAGAGAAGTCATTAGAATCTACATCAACGAAGCTGAGAATGTTGGCACCTCAAACTATGAGGCTATTGCGGGAATGCCTCCAACAGGTCTGATTTTCGCCTCGGTTGTAGCATACGAACTTGGTAAGCCGGCTATCTATCCTCGCAAGGAGGCGGTGGAATGGCGCGGTAAGAGGATCACGGGAGTCATAAAGCCCGGTGAGCGGGTATTGATTATCGACGACATAATCACTACCGGGAAGTCTATTCTTGAGACAGCTGAAATTGTGAGGGCTGAGGGTGGTGTAGTGGAGGATGCAATCGTCCTACTAGATAGAGAAGAGGATGGTGTCACAAGTCTCTCCCTTAATGGGATAAAGTTACATGCCTTCACCAAAGTGAGAGACGTGGCCGAGGCGCTCTATGAGCTACAAGAGATCTCTGAGGAGCAGAGGGATGCAATCCTTAAGCAGGTCCGGAGACAGACACAATAAGGTTGAGGTAGGTTTTTAGGTAGTCTAATAAAGCCTATAACGTAGTTATATAGCTGGGAGAACATAAGTGGTGAAACCAACCCTGCGGCGGGATAGAGTTTGAGTGAAGCTAAGCCTGTTAGACGCGTCTACATGGATCACGCCTCTACAACCCCAGTCGACCCTGAAGTGATCGAGGCAATGTTACCATACTTTGCCAGTCGATTTGGGAACGCCTCAAGCCTACACTCTTTTGGCAGAGAGGCACATCAAGCTCTAGAGGATGCGAGGAGGAGAGTAGCCGACCTCATCGGTGCAAAGACGGAAGAGATAATCTTCACTTCTGGTGGAACTGAAGCGAACAACCTAGCAATCAAGGGCATCGCATACAAAAACTGTAATAAGGTGGTGCGATATCCCAACGGGCCTCATATAATTACCAGCCAGATAGAGCACCCCTCAGTCCTGGAGACCTGTAGATACTTAGAGGGCTGCGGCTTCAAGGTGAGATACCTTCCAGTGGATAGGGAGGGAGTCGTAGATCTCCAGGCACTTGAGGACTCGGTGGGGGAGGGTACAATCCTCATCACTATAATGCATGCCAACAATGAGATAGGAACTATTCAACCGATCGAAGAGATTGGGAAAATAGCCAAGGAGAAAGGTGTCGCCTTCCACACGGACGCAACTCAATCATGCGGCAAGGTGCCAATCGATGTCGAGGGAATGCAGATCGACCTACTCTCTATCTCCGCCCATAAGATGTATGGGCCGAAGGGAGTCGGCGCCCTTTATGCTAGGCGTGGTGTGGCCCTCGATCCTCTGATCCACGGTGGAGGGCATGAGCGCGGGATGAGATCTGGGACTGAGAACATTGCGGGAATAGTTGGCATGGGTAAGGCTGCAGAGCTAGCTAAGGACAGGTTTAACAGCGACGTTTACCGGTTAGCGATATTAAGGGATCGGCTGATAAATGGGATCCTCAACAATGTGGAGGAGTCCTATCTTAACGGTCACCTAACCATGAGGCTGCCGAACAACGCTCATTTCCGGTTTACAGGGATTGAAGGTGAGTCTTTGGTACTCATGTTAGACGTGGAAGGAATCGCAGCCTCCACGGGGTCAGCCTGTTCCTCTAAGAAACTTGAGCCCTCCCACGTCCTAATGGCAATAGGGCTGAATGAGGTTGAGGCACATGGCTCACTCAGACTTACACTTGGCAGGGGAAATACCCAAGAAGATGTGGAGTATGTACTTGAGAGACTGCCGAGGGTTGTTGCTAGGTTGAGAGAAATCTCACCGCTGTGGCGGCGAGAGCTTGACATAGATAAGTGGAGGAGGAGGATGGAGGTTGAGGGTCGGCGGAGTAAAGAAGTGGAGTTAAAGTGAGTAAGGAGGATTTGGTGCATGTACAGTGAGAAGGTTATGGATCACCTCCGCAACCCTAGGAATATGGGTGAGATCCCAGATGCGGACGGCGTTGGAACCGTTGGGAACCCTATTTGCGGAGACCTCATGACCATCTACATAAAGGTTAAGGATGGACGACTGGATGATGTGAAGTTCAAGACGTTTGGCTGTGGAGCTGCGATAGCTACTAGCAGCATGATTACGGAGATGGCTAAAGGGAAAAGCATAGAAGAAGGCCTGAAGATTACGAGGGAAGACGTAGCTGAGGCACTCGACGGGCTCCCACCCATCAAGATACACTGCTCCAATTTAGCTGCTGAGGGACTTCATGCCGCCATAAGAGACTATCTCCAGAAAAAGAAGACATAAGGTTAACAAATCAACCAGATACGGCTAAAGCTGAAAAGCCGCCGCAGGTAAACTTGCTAAGAGTTAAGGAAACTTTGCAGGTCACACTTTCGTGGAATCCGCCCCTCTTAATGGTAAGTACCCTCGAAGTCTAAGACTGGCTGGCCGCGTGAGGCCTATTCCTTCACATTTTAGACTCCAAGTTTCGAGGGCTCTAGACTCCGGCATTATGCCAATAAGGCAACCTGGCGAGGATGCTGCTGGCCTATTTGCGAGGAAGAATTGATGTTCAGGTCCTTTGCCTTATATTTAAATTCCGACACATAATAATTGTCGCCGAGATGTATAGAGAGTATTGTGGCAGTGGATCTTCGAAGTTGCTACCTGCTGTATTCTTACTCGCCGGGCTATTTATCGGTGGAGCGGTAAGTTATTGGGTGTTCACGGTGATTCCAGAGGCTACCTCCGATATCAAAGAAATAACGATAATAGACGCGACTATAAAAGAGATGGGGAGCGCTCAGCTGAAAATCCCGATCATAAACAACGACCCAAGCAAGGGGCACAATTATACTGTAACTTTCCAAACTGACCCCAGCCTATCGGTTTATGTTGGGGATACCTTACTACCGAGAAGGGACAATAGCTTCAGTCATACCTTCTATTTGGATTCAGGAGATTCAGCAACGAAGAGTTATATCATCCGTGTGGGTATCCTGCCTGAAACTACAACCTCCGTCTCATTTAAAATCGCAGTTAGCGTATATCTAGACGACGAAAGTGAGCCCATCGCAAAGAAAAACGTCGAGATCACCGTAAAGAAGCAGTAACCGCGCGACTTAAAAAGTAAAACTGGCAGGAGCGGGTGGAAGCTACCAGATGCAACTTGCTCGGCTCTCCAGCTGAGCTGTGAAAAACGAACTATTTTTAGCCAACACCATCTAAAGGAGATGAAACTTAGCGAAGAGGCGCATTGAATGGGTAAAATCCTGCTCCTCGTGGCTTGGTTAATAGATGAGGCGGATAAGGAAACCAACGAAAGCTTAGCGGAAGAGATAGAAAGGGAGTTGAAGGACGCATCAGTTCAGATTCCGTGGGTGGACTGTAGCAGGATAGAGAAAGTTATGGTTATAGACGCCCAAACATGGGAGCAGGGTTAAATTTTGAACATCCCATTTGGAGACTCTGAATAAAGATTTTTAGCGGGCCCGAGGGGATTTGAACCCCTGATCTTCGGCTCTCTTCCGAGGTCTACGTCCGGAGGCTTCCGTCCGGGTCCACATTTAAGCCGGTCAACGTCCTATCCAGACTGGACCACGGGCCCGCCGACATGGGCTAGTGGAACTGACACATCTCTTATTCAGTAAAGTAAACATTAATTATAGCGCTCACCTACCTAAAAAGGCACTCGCCCCTTAACAACCCGTAAGAGGTTAAGTTTTGGTTGTAGCTGGTGTAATCTATGGATGTTCTAGTTACTGGTGGCGCCGGGTTTATAGGTTCAAACCTGGTTGAACGGTTGATTGTGGAGGGACACAACGTTACTGTTCTAGACAACCTGAGCACTGGAAGCCTGTCCAACCTTGAGGCTTTTCGAGGCGAGGTCAGGTTCACTCAGGACTCATGCCTGAACATAGGTGAGGCTGCGCCTAGAGGCGTGGGGGCGGTTTTCCATCTTGGTATGCCCTCCTCGTCGCCCATGTATAAGGCGAACCCAAGCCTTGTAGGTGAGACTGTGAGTGAAGCCGTAGCCGTATTCGAGTATGCTAGGCGACATAACGTGGGAAAGGTGGTGGTGGCAAGCTCCTCAAGCCTGTACAGTGGGCAACCTCCACCTCACCACGAAAGCCAACCCATCAAGGTCTCAGACTACTACACTGAGACACGTTTAACCGTCGAGAGACTGGCTGAACTGTACAGTAAACTTCACAGGCTAAACATAGTCGTATTACGGTTTTTCTCAGTATATGGGCCCCGAGAGGAAGCTAAAGGCAAATATGCGAACATCATAAGCCAGTTCATTTGGGCCCTCCAAAAGGGTGAGATGCCTCTAATATACGGCAATGGGACACAGACCCGCGACTTCATCCATGTCAGAGACGTGGTGGAGGCGTGCATGTTAGCTTTGAACTATAGGGGAAGCTTCGACATATTCAATGTGGGAACCGGTAAAGCCTACACATTTAACCATGTGGTTGAACTTTTGAACGGGAAGATGAACCTCAACGTTAAGCCTGAATATGTTATCCCGAATCCTATAGGGAACTATGTGGAACACACCCTAGCCGACACGAGGAAGGCAGAAAAGAAACTAGGCTTCAAAGCCGAAATCAGCCTAGAAGAAGGCATAGATGAACTTCTAAGATTCTACTCTACTCAAAAATGATGCAACCCAGTTTATACCTCTCACTGTAGGTTTTACTGCTTATCCAACTCTACGCGACTAGTTCTCGGTTTATCCACCAAGCTCTTTTCTTCCCCATCCTACTTGACGCGTAGAAGCTGACAATGGGTCTCCCAAGCTTCTGAATCGACCTCTCTTGTATCTTCTTCAACCTATTTAGCACCAGCCAGCGGTTCTCTTCCAACCCTCTCGCAACCTCGGGCGTCGTCAGCCCATCCTTCTGGAGCAGTAGCTCAATTATAGCCCTATCCTTCTCGTCCTCACAGTAGGCGTATGGGTCTACACGCTTTCCATTGTAGCTGAGTAATTCTAGGCTGGCGAGAGTTGACTTGATTCCAGCTAAGTCCTCCTCCAACCGTCTCATCCGTTCCTCCAGCCTCAGAAGTGGATTTGGCTTAGGGGTTCGGCTGAGCTTCTCTATGATTGCTTCCCTGATAAACTCGCTCCGCTCCCCTTCAGGGACTCGTAACTGTAGCTCCTCGAAGATTTCCTTAGGGAGTTTCAGGGTGACTGGCACAGGCTCCGAGCCGGCCATTTTGACAACACCTACACGTTGTTTCCGAATAAATATATGAATTCAATCTCAGCATTACTATTTAACCTAGAGGGCTGTTGGCTTGGTCAAGGTAAGCTACTTCGCTGTCGATGTGGATGGAACTCTAACCGACGCAGACTCGAAGCTTGAACTGGCGGCTATTAGTGAGGTTAGGAGACTGGAGAGCCGCGGGTATAGGGTAATCTTGACGAGCGGCCAATGTTTCCAAGCTTTAGCTACCCTCTCACGGTACATTGGAGCCTGCGGCATAACAGTCGGTGAGAATGGGGGAGTGATCGGCAGAGGACTTGAAATAGTCGATGTTCTAGGCGACAAAAGGAAGGCCCTGGCCGGCTTCAAAATTCTGAGAAGCAAACTTGGAGAAGGGGTCAAACGAAAACCTTCACTTCCAAGATCTGTTGATATAGTCTTGGAGAGAACCTTCGATGTGAACCTCGGAAACATGATCCTTTTGAGGGAGAAGGCTGGCGCACGCATCTTCGATAGCGGCTTCGCCTACCACCTCCTCTCTGACGGTGTCGATAAGGGTGCAGGTTTGAGGAGGGCTGCTGAACTCTTTGGGTTCGACTGTGGGGAAGTTGTAGCTGTTGGGGATGGTCTGAACGATATAGAACTATTCAAAAGCGTGGCTTATAGTGTAGCCTTGGCCAACGCGCCTCAAGAAGTTAAAAGAGCCGCGGACGCGGTTGTGATTGGAAGTTATGGTTCAGGTTTCTGCGAGGCTGTCCAGTTCATAGCGGAAAAGTTCGGCTTAAAGCTTTCTAAGGAGGGCCACGTTGGAGCCTCTAACAACCCCCAGACTTCTAGCCACTGGTAGACATTTAGCTTTGAGCAGGAAGAGAACCTGTTTCCCACAGCCTTCAAGCTCAGTCAAGGTCTCATAGTTTCCCATACCTTTAGCGACGACTAAGTCGGCTTCGAGGAAACTCATCCGAGCCTCCTCCGAGACCTCGTCAAACATGAAGCCTACGCCATCTGTGCCTGTGGTGATGAGTTCATCGGCATTTTTGTCGACACCAACTTCCAGAGCTTCATTAAGAGTTGCGTCGTTTAGGACAGGTGCGCCCTTCACAGCCACTGTTAGCGTTGCGCCAAGAGATTTTAAAACTCTCATGAGCGGGATGTCAAGCACTATCTCCCCCGCATTGTCGGTTAAGAAGAGGACCCTCCTCGCGGTCTCAGCCCTAGTGAATGCCTCTAAGGTTTGGTCAATGGTCAGGCTGGGAATCTTTAACGCAGTCTCAAGGTTTTCAAACTTAAAGTTATAGCCGGCTACATCGAACTCGACAGAGTTCGCAACTACTGAGATTGAGCATGCTATCTTGAACCGTTCAGACTTCAAGGAAGTCTTCTCAACGAGGTCTTCGACTGTAGGGAGTAATTTTAACGCTCTCTCGTTGGCAAGCTTCTTGAGCTCGACGTAGGGGTCTCTTCCAAGTGTCTCCTTGACTATTCGGTCCCGTAGTGTCCCTATGTGGGCTGGGATGGCATTGGCGCTATATTCACTGCCAACCATCTTTGAGAGCTTTACCATAACATCTAGTAGAAGGTTTTGATCCTCTGTAACATAGCTTGCTTCCTTGTAACCTCTCTCCACGATGCAAGGGAGACACTTCGCTGCAACTTTCATCATTCACCCTCCTATGCTCTCTTGGCGGAATTCGCCATCTCCTCTAGAACGCTGCGGGGGTCGGCGGCTTTAATCACTCCGCTAGCTAAGAGAACCCCCTCCGTCCCTAACCTCAACGCCGCGGAGACATCCTCACCCTTCGAGATGCCAGCACCGCATAGAACTCTAACCTCCGGCCTCGTATACTTCACAGCCTGAACTGCGGCTTTCACGATCTCCGGCTTAGCTTTCGAGACTGGGATGCCTGAGCCTATAAGTTCCGGGGGCTCTATGGCGATGAAGTCCGGCCTGAGATACGCTATATTACTGCAGACCTCCGGCTTGTCTGCGCATACGACTGTGACTAAACCGACCTCCCTAGCTCTCTCAACGCATACTTTGAGATCCTCGAAAGGTAGCCTACGTTCAGAGTGGTTAAGGAGAGTCCCTGCAGCACCCGCCTCTCTCACAGCCTCTGCGAGGATATGGCCGGTGTGGCTTCCGGGCTTTATGGGGTCTATATGTTGTGCAAGGATGGGGATTGAAACGTAGCTTGTTACGGCGTGAAGGTCAGTCAGCTGTGGGGCGGCAGCCACAGTGACACCTGTCACACGGCTGACTTCCTCACAGGTCTTGGCTAGATGGACGGCTCTGCCACCGGTGGCCTCGATGTATGTCTTGAAGTTTAGGATGATAATCGGTGTCCTGAGGTTAGGCACTTTTGAATCTATCCTTAAGCTTGTCTAAAACTTTAGGGAGTGTGGTGTACTCCATCTCTTCAGGCCCTAGCCTATGGGGCATGAAGGGCCCGTGCCTGCGGAGATAATCCGCGACCTCGTTAGCCATAGCCCTAGCCCTATCGAAGGCTGGATCGTCGAAGAGATCTGCTGGGCCTTCGAGCTGGGCGTCATGAACTTGGAAGCCCAGCGCTATAACCCTCGGTGGGCCGTCAAATCTGGTGCACCGCGCATTCTTTAGCGAAACAGGCATCAGAGGGCCGTGGTGGGAACCCCTCATCCATCCTGCGACGATCTGGGGAAAGGCGTAGGGCTCTAGAACCTCTCCGACGGCGGGTAAGCCATGTTGCGCCCTCACGATGCATACAGGGTCATCTTTACCAACATACCTACCAGCGATGAGAGAGAGCCTGCTTGTGCTGGCAACAGCGGCAAGGAGTCCATCTCTTCTGTAGACCCTGCTTATACAATATCTGCCAGGTGTTCCTATCAGTGCCAGAAGCTCATATAGTTCTGCGGGGCATCTTAGTTGAACTTCCTTATGTTCGAATACATCCATCACCACGAAGTCAAAGCCGTCGTGGAGAGCGGGGTCTATGACCAACCCAGCCGTGTTGAAGGGGTCTGCGAAAGTCTTGTAGAGAGGGTAATTCCAAGCGCCCGGTTCAGTCTTATCGGCGGCGAAGACTACAATGGGCTCGGCGGCTCTTTCGTCAAACTCAACCTCCGCCACGCCGGGACCCATGCCCTTAATGTTCCCGGAGAATGCCTCTACTAGAAGGTCTTGACCCGCAGCATATAGCTTGAGAGGTTTTGATACTTTTTCGGTCACCTCTTTGAATACATTCCAAGCAAACTCGTGGATCTGAGGGTTATTCTCTCCCCGCTGATGGCTCATCAACAGTTCTAGGTCATCCCCACAGTTGAAAACGCGGTAATCAACTATAAGGCCCCCCATTTTCGCCTCCTCTAAGAGCTTTTCAGCGTGAGCCAACTGTTTAGGGTGGACCACATGGTGGCCCGCCAGACTTCCCACATCAGCCTTGATGAGGCTAAGTGTCGTTCGAGTCATATATTTCACCAGAACTTTCTAAACATGACAAATGAGTAGTCAAAGAGGGAGGGACTGTATTTATCTTTTGCTAATAGTGAGAATCTTAAGTCTCACTCAGCACTCTCGGCTCTAGTTGAGATGTAATAGTATTCACCCACCTCTTTCTGCCACCTGTCTAGACGCGAGTCTAGCTTGTTCACCCGAGGCCTTCCGCTGGTCAGGTCTCGCCTGAAAGTCATACCTAACTCTCTAAGGAAGAAGTTCATTCCATCTCTCAGTGTCATCGGCTCATACGCGCAGCCTTCAACCCCCGGCAAACCCGCGAAGATAACCAACCTGTCTGCCACAAAGTCCTGTAATACAACGTCATGCTCCACAACTATAGCCGCTGCTCCTCTACTTTCCACCCTTCTCCTAATGACCCGCGCAACTGCAATTCTCTCCTCTACGTCCAGAAAAGCACTCGGCTCATCGAGAAGGTAGAGGTCAGCCTCCCGAGAAAGACAAGCCCCAACAGCAACCTTCTGCAGCTCCCCGCCACTCAGTCCTTGAACACTCTTGTCGAAGAGCCTATCCAATTCAAGCGGTTGCAGTATCTCCGATTTATAGTGGCCAGTCTCAAAGTTTTCTCCAGCAATCTCCCTGAGGAGAGCCTCAACATTCCCTCTATAATCAACCGAGATATACTGAGGCTTATAGCTCACAGTAACCTCTTTCCTAGTAGGCGGCGTCCCTTTTGAAGGTGCCTCTACACCAGCTAGGAGTTTCACGAAAGTTGTTTTCCCTATTCCGTTGGGACCCAGAACACCTACAACCTCACCCTTACGAATCACCCCAGCCTTAACCTTCAAGTTGAAACCTTCATAGTTTTTTTCCATCTCACCCCACTCGAAAATGGCCTCCGCCGCCCACCACCCTTCAGTGGGGGGTTTAACGTGAAACTTAACCGGCTCATCTCTAAACCTCATATTATCATCAGGTAAGTAGCCGTCGAGGTAGATGTTTATCCCAGACCGAACACTATGCGGGTGTGAGACGATACCGAATACACCAGGCTTACCGTAGAAGACACATACCTTGTCTGAGAGGTAGTCAAGCATAGCTATATCGTGCTCCGCCACCAACACAGTCTTTCCATCTCCAACTAGACTCCGAATAGTCTTAGCTGCGTTGACCCTCTGCCTCACATCCAAATAGCTGAAGGGTTCGTCGAAGATGTATACGTCAGCCTCCCGGCAGATTGCAGCTGCTACCGCTAGCCTCTGACACTCTCCCCCAGAAAGCACCTCCACTGGTCTCCTCGAGAGACCATTTAGCTCAAGAAGCCTCATGACTTCTGCAGCTTTGCCCCTTTCATCTAGGGCGTTAATTACTTCGCCTACCTCGCCCTTCACCCTACGGGGTATAGCGTCGACGTATTGCGGCTTATGAACTACCTTTAAGCGTTTATCTCTGATGCGGCTAAAGTAGTTTTGGAGAAGTGAACCTCGGTAGTAGCTTATGATCTCCTCCCAGTCTGGAGGTTGATCTATCCGACCGAGGTTAGGTTGAATCTCCCCTGAAAGGATTCTCAACGCAGTCGTCTTCCCTATCCCATTCTTGCCTATAAGCCCAGTAACCATCCCGGCAGACGGAACCGGCAGCCTATATAGTTTGAAGGCATTTCGACCATACCTATGGCTACACTCCCTCTCTAGCTCCTCGGGTAGATTCACGATCGCCAAGGCTTTGAAGGGACACTTCCTAACACATATACCGCAACCGGAGCACAAAGCCTCTACTATAACCGGTTTCTCCTCTCCAGCCTCAAACTTGATCGCGTAGATTTTATTCCTCACCATTGGGCAGACCCTGAAGCAGAGTCTGCCACAGTCTTCAGGTCTACACCTATCCCTATCGAGAGTTGCTACCCTCACCAAAACAGACACATTCAGTTATAGCTCGTTTTTTGTGGAGGTGTAAGCTTGTTGGAGCTAAAAGTGGTTGATGCTACCACTCTTCTTCCTCTTCGAAAGACTCCTCCTCGCCCCACTCCTCTTCTTCGCCCAGATCCTCGTCAGCAGCCTCTTCTTCGCTGAAATCCTCCTCTTCCGCGGCACCATCATCTAAGAGCATAGATTTACCCCCGAAACAACACTCTCTTCTGAGAATGAGAGGATATACTTAAAATTTTCGTAGAGGCTTAAGGGTTCATAATTTCCCTAACTCTCTCGCTGCCCACCTAAGCTTGTAGCAAACTTCTTCTCAACTATAGGTCTATGGATCGTGTTGTAGGAGCAGAATGGTCTAAGGGTGCCGTCTGGGAGACCGTAATGGATGCAACAACGTTGAACCCGTTCCAGATCGAAGTTGTAGGGATCCATAAAATGCATCATCCCAATCATCAACATGCGGTAGTGTAGATCAGCGAGAGATTTGTAGGAGCCTGTCTTCAAGATCGGAGGCAATAGCTTACGCAGGAGCCCCCCCTTAACGTATCGTAGGGAGGAGAGCATCCGCATTTTAGCCCTAGTCTTATGGCCGGCTTCGGCTGTTGCATATACTTTCTCCATGACACCCATGAACTTCTCAATATTGCCATATCTGGTGATCGGCATTATGTTTCCATCGTCCTCAACGAACATATATGTCGCCATCCCGCAGTGTGGGTGAGCTGTGAACTCGACGTAGCGGTGATCCCTCAAAGCCCCTATCGCTCTCGACATCGGAACCACGAAAGGCACAGGGTAAAAATCCTCAGCCTTCACCTTACCTCCACTCTGCGCCTCAATTAATTTTATAGCGTCAGGTATAGTGATCCGCATATCATTGAGTTTAGACTTGTCAATCCTCCCACAGATCGAGACTGGCTGAATGTTCACACACCTTACAACATCGAGATTCTCCAGAGCGAAACTTACTATATCCCAAAGCTGGTGATCGTTCACTCCCCTTATTAGCGTTGGAACAAGTATCACGGCGTCGAACCCAATCTTCCTACAGTTCTCGATAACTTGAAGCTTAAATTTGAGCAGATCGGCGCCGCGTGTAGTCAAATATATCTCCGGTGTTACTCCGTCAAACTGGAGGTATATGGCGCATGCTCCAGCCTCCCACAACTCTCGGCAATAATCTAGACTCTTAGCAAGTCTGATTCCGTTCGTGTTCACTTCGACGTGATGTATTCCCCTTTTCTTTGCGTAGGCGATAAGTTCGGGGAGATCTTCCCTGAGAGTTGGCTCGCCGCCGCTGAACTGAAGCCCGGGAGGCTTAACTGGCTTATTTGAAGCGAACCTGTCAATGATTGCCTTGAGTTCTTCGGTCGAAGGCTCATAAAGGTATCCTGCAGCACCAGCATGGGCGAAGCAGAAGGGACATTGGAGGTTGCAACGATTAGTGACGTCGATTATACCTAGCGCCGTATGCGATCTATGTTCATCGCAGATGCCGCAATCGAAGGGGCACCCCTTACTGCGTTTAGTCTGGGGGTTATGTAAGCCGTCCCCAACATGTTCGAACCTCTTCGCTCTCAAATACATCTCATAATCAGACCAGTAAACATCCTTGAAGCCCCCGTGCTCCTTGCACTCTTTAGTAATGTATACAATGTTATTCTCTTCGCATAGAACCGCATCCACGACTTGGAGGCATTCCGGGCAGAGGCTCTTTGTATTACCTATTACGTTCAATTAGCCACCACAGCGAGATAATGAGTAGGCACCTACAAATCTAAAAAGGTTTTCCAGCCGAAAATATGAGAACGAGGTGACCCTTGGTTAGCTGTGACAGTTTTGGAAGCCGGGTAGGTGGTTGGATTTCAAAAAGTTTTTACATTAACACCTACAACCTCAACGTGGGTTGCCGAAGATGAGGGCCCCTATTCTCAGGGTCAGCGAGGAAAGTTTGGAGAGGGCGGCTGGAGTTGTTAGGGGAGGGGGGCTAGTTATCTACCCTACAGACACAGTCTACGGGCTAGGTTGCAACCCTTTTGATGAGCCGGCTGTCACGCGGCTTCTTAAAGTGAAAGGTAGAGTTGACAAGCCCCTGCCCATCCTCGTCGGCAGCCTAGAAGATGCGGCTGAGTTAGCTGAACTGTCAACCGTAGCCTACAAGGTGGTGGAGAGGTATTGGCCGGGGGCA
Organism: Candidatus Bathyarchaeia archaeon; assembly: GCA_038883335.1. Lineage (NCBI taxonomy): Archaea > Thermoproteati > Candidatus Bathyarchaeota > Bathyarchaeia (SeqCode) > Bathyarchaeia archaeon. Next base: position 19,145 of record JAVZMI010000005.1, on the reverse strand, counting down.
CTTACGCTGGTTGTGAGGGCCAAGGTCAAACTTCCAGGCATTAAACTTGGTAGTGTAGGTTTAAGGATGCCTGGGCATAGGGTTGCCTTGAAGTTGATCCGTCTATGTGGCGGCAGTCTTGTGGGGACCAGTGCGAACATAAGTGGCATGCCTTCTCCCTTGACGGCGGAGGAGGCGGCTTCTCAGCTTGGCGATAAGGTCGATTTAATCATTGATGGAGGGAGAACCTCCCTCGGTTTAAGTTCCACGGTCCTCGACCTGACGGGAGATCGACCTAAAGTTCTGAGGGCTGGGCCTGTCGCTCCAGCTGAGCTTCTTAGGTTCTTGTGTGTGGAGTAGACTGGTGGCTTTATGATCTCACAGTTAGAAGAGCCATTTTCTCGATGATAAGGTTTGTCAAGAGCTCAGAGTCTTTGATGTTTCCGATTCTCTCTGTCTCCAGCTCTAGCGAGGTTATATTATAGGTGTCCATTAGTTTTCTCAGTTTATTGGGGTGTACCTCTAGAGCTCCTTCGTCGACTCTGCCTCGGCTAGCTTCGCGGATTACACCTAGAGCCTCTTGGAGGTTCAGGGTAGAGTCCCCTATGAGGATGGATGCGATGGCTCTTGTCTCAGCCTTGACCCCAATTAACTCCACTGCTTTCTGTATCTGCCTCTGCGTGGAGGCGTATAGCATGATCTCCACTGCTAAAGATTTGGAGATGTTGTAGCCATGGTCTAGAGCGTAGAGGGCGTTCAGAAGTGCGAACTCGATGTGTCTCCTTCCAGCGATTACCTCAGCGTCGAGAAGTTGCACATCTAAACCTTCAAGCCGCTCCCTGACGACTCTAATTAGGGCATCTGGATCTACGGCTTTGACCTCAACAAGGCAGCTCACTATGTAACTCTTACCTTCGCGCTCAAGCCGCTTATTTAGGTATCTTTCAACAGTCACATGTCCTTCGCTCTTTTTTGCCGCTGAAGGTGGGGTTGGAGGTATAATTTGTGTAATTTGTGAGTATAGATTTAATGTTTGCCTGCGGTATGTCTGTGAGAAAAATTCTTATGGTTTAGGGTTTAACTTTTAATGGGGGCTTCTAGGTGTGAAGAGGAAGCTGATGGACTTCCTGGCTTGTGCTATGTGTAAGTCACATCCTCTTGAGCTCTACGTCTTCGTGGAGGGGGAGGAGATAGTGGAGGGGTTGCTAGTCTGCCCTAACCCTGAGTGTAGAATGTGGTATCCTATCATTGAGGAGATACCTCACTGCCTCCCCCCAGACCTTCGCCAAGATAAGGACGACCTAGAATTTCTGAGAAAGTGGAAGAGTCAGATACCTGAGAAAGTCCTCAAGGAAGGCCGCCCATTCAACCTTTCAGCAGAGATGGGTTGAAGGCTACGCGGCTGGAGAATAATCCTTAATAGCTTTGAGAGTGAAACATCGGAGTAGGGCTCCGGTAGTCTAGTCCGGCCAACCTTTCATGGGCTACGGATGTAGGCCTCTCGAGCCTGCGACGCGGGTTCAAAGCATAGAGGATTGCTCTATGGGAAAATCCCGCCCGGAGCACCAAACAAGCATCAGAAGATGCGGATACTCGACCATTCACATGTAGAGCTCTATAGCGGGGCATGCTGCATTGTGGAGATAGCTGTCTCCTAGTGGAGTTTAGCCCTAGCATCCACTTCTAAACAGTGCTGGCTAAAAAATCTACGGTCTTTTTATGCTGCAGCAAACTAGCACCATGCCCCTTTCAATTCCCTTTGTTGGGATTTTCGCTATGCATCCTTTCCCGCAACAAAAACACGCCCAATCGCAACCAAAGGCTTTCAATTCCCTTTGTTGGGATTTTCGCTATGCATCCCGACCTCAGACGCGGCTTATCCAGCAAAGATAACCCCAAGATGAGGGCAGCCGCGAAAGAGACACCGATTACCCTATAACCGCAAACCAACATATAAAGATAATCGAAAATGGCTTCGCTACTTTTGCTGATGGTTTTTAGGCTTGCCTCTTCCACCGGTCAAGGATACTCTTGGCGGATTATTCCAATCCGATGTGCATTTTCCATGATTGTCAACATTTTTAGTTCTAGTCTCTCTGAGTTGATTCCGCAAACTTGCGCCTTATAGTTATCTCAAGTTCCTCGTCGCCACGGATCTCCACTCCCCGCAAACTACTCATCATCCCCAGAATTGTCTTCCGGATAATCTCTTTGACGAAACGATTCATAGAAAGCCTCACGCCACCTACAGTCACCAGCACATCTCTCCCATCCTGCAAAGCCGTACACCGCCCCAGACTGCTCCTACCCGCAAGGATTGCCTTTGCATGCGTATTACAGTCCTTATAGCCACAGTCACCACAGTCAAGGCCCCCAAGGGAGCCTACAGTCTCTACTAGTGCATGTTGGGCGCGGTAATAATCATAAACCAGCTCCACCAGCTCAGCAACCCCCTCGGGAAGGCGTAGGAGCCTTACGCCAGTCTCCCTAAGCTTAGCCTCATCAACGCTGGCCACCCCTCCAGCTATCGCAACTACGGGGCCCTGCACTATAGCTAGAAGATTGAAGATATCATTAACATCCTTCGAGACGATTATCTTGGCCACATCACCCCTCTGCATAACGAGTTTCTTGAAACCCTCCAAGACGAGTAGGTCGACAGGCTCAAGCATCTCCACCAGCGCCTCCAGATTGAGTGCAGAGACATCTGTCTTGAAAATATTAACGACCTCAGCACCAGTAACTGCCAACACCTGACTTGCACCAGACTCAGCAAACCGACGGGTGTCAGTCCCTGTGGGGTCAAACGTGAAATGGCTCTCGGCTATGTGTTTAGCTGCAGCCACCTTGAGACCCAACTTTACAAGCCCGGAGATGAGCGCCTCAGCCACCACAGTTTTCCCTACATTCCTCCCAACACCTACAACCGCTACTACGGGTACTCTAAGCACCAAAACCACCTAACTTTACCGCCAGTTAAGAGGTCACGGCCCCCTTTTAGTTTTATACACCCAGCCAACTACCCAACTACACCCTACGGAGTTTCACCTGTTCAAAGTTGAACATATTTCTCGAGCACATATATTGATCCAAGCTTCTCGCCAAAGGGGCCATAATAACCTATTTCCTTGAGCACCCTATACTCGTGGAGTTGGCTGAACGAGATTAAGTATTTGTCGCTGATACTGTAAGCCCACCCATGCCAGTTTACAGCTTCCTCACGCGGCGTATTGTAGGGTTCTAGAAGGAATCTCGCATCATACTCCATCCCTCCGTCTATCTCGTACTCTGGAACCCCGCTCTCGAGGAGGTAATTTATCCCCTCCCACCTCACCCTATTCCAACCCATATACTCATACGTCCCATAGACAGACCAGAAACTGAAGAGGACGACCAAGATGACTACCAGAAATTTATACCCCCGCAAACGGCTTACAGACGAGACCACTAGAGGGAGGAGTAGTGGTACCACAGGTAAGTAGTGGCGGTGGTCATCCCAGAGGACAGCCGCAATTGGCAGGATCACAGATACAACCAAGAGTGATAAAACTAGAAACCGTCTATCTCCCCCGCCAATCCTACGCAGAACGTGAACGGCAAGACCGAAGGCAGCTACCAACGATAAGGTAAACATTGGAATCCACAGGAGATCTGGGTAGAGCAGAGGCTTGGCGCCAGAGATCAGATCTGGACCGACGCCGATGGGCCCAATGTAGGTGTAGGTGAACGGATGCACCGTCACACCGTATTTCTCTTTGATGAATATGCCGTAATAGTAAACAGCCAGTAGAATTGGCCCCCCCACCAATGCAGCTACCAGCAGTTTAGAGGCGCGGTTGAGCTGTCGCAGGTCGCTGATAAGCCTTCGACAGTTAATAAGATAAACAATGCCCAACGGAAAGAAGAACGACCCCACATAGACGAAGCTTCGAGTTAGGTTTCTAATGAAGGATAGCGGGGGCACTATTGCCACATGTAATGGATACGTGCCTGGAGCTCTAAACTGGGTCAGCCAGACTAATACGCTGAGCAGGGGCAACGCCAAAAGGAAGACCACGATAGTGACTGCTCTACTTCTCTTTGTAAATGCCCCACGCTCGAATATCAAAAAATAGAGTAACACCCCAAATACAGGGAGAATTGAGAATTGGCGAACCCAAAAGCCAATAACAGCGAAGATACCCCCCACAATAAGATAACTATTCTTATCATCGAGTACTCCCAGATAAAAAAACATCACGGCTGGGATTATGAAGACCAACGATGGGATATCAGTCATGAAAGTATGGCTCAAACCGTAGAAGAGGGGCTGAGCAAGTAGTATAAGCGACCCCCAGACCGCCTCGACGCTACTATGCCACCTTCTTAACCAGATGTACGTCTCTGCTACCGATATAGCGGCCAAGAGCATGGTGGAGCCAATAAGCACGGCATGGTTCAACCCGAAGATGCCCGCGAAGAGTGCACCGTAGAGAATTTGAAGTACCGCCGTCACCTCGTTTGTGGGGAAAACCCAAATTTCTCCCTCCGCCAGCAGGCGTCTAACCTCTTCATAGTATATCACACTATCGTGCAGTGGAATATCTTCCGGCGGTATCAAGAAAAGGTATAAACAAGCCCCAGCTGCTATTAAAATGCATATTACGACTTCCTTACTTCCCCCGCGCGTGCTCATCCAAGAACCCAGCCTAGCTTCAGGATTTCTCTATGTTATAACTTGGCTGCTTAACACCAATAATGCCATGAATTATCCCATAGCAGGTACTGAAGGTTTCACAGCTGAATCCCTCCTTAACCAGTAATTTACGGATCAACTGGTCCTCCACCCATTTGTGAGGCCCCTCCGGTAGTTTCAGTTTGAGTAATTCTAGAAGGTGGAAAAGGGGCGAATAGGAAGGATTAGGGCTTGTTATAACCAGAGTTCCACCCTGCGCCGTTACTCTGGAGATCTCCATCACCGCAACCTCCAAGTCGCTGACATGTTCTAACATGTCTACACATGTGACACCTGAGAAGACAGCGCTCTTAAATGGCAGATGCTTAGCATCGGCAACTATGAAATCATGCCGTTTAGATAGACTATGTGCCGCCCTAATAAGCCCAGAGGAGAGGTCTACTCCGACGCCAACCTCGAAGATGTCTCTCAGCAGCTTACCAGAGCCGCAACCAACATCTAAGACGAACTTCCACATGGGGATGTGTTCTCTAACTATCTCCTCAACTTTCCTATAATATGCTGTATCTTTTCGTCTGTCATAAATCGGCGCAAGCTTATCATAATGTGCTCGCACCTCCTTATCCCATAGCTGGTTAGAGTCTTGTGTGAGAGGTTTTAAGAGACCACACCTGTATGAAAGCGCCCAAAGATACCATCTCAAAATTTGGAGTAAGAACCACAAAGCCGCCGAGGCTGTTTTCAGCTTCGACTTTCCCTTTCGGGGAAGGTAGGAGACTGGAACTTCGCATGTCTTGAATCCCATAGCCCAAGTTTTGAATATGATCTCAAAATCTGGCCACCCAGCTGTCTTAAGTCTCCACCCTATGAATACTTCTCTCTTGAATGCTTTCTGTCCTGATAAAGTGTCCGTGAGGTGTTGGTGTGTTAAAAGACTGGTAATCTTTGCGTATAGAATATTACCTACTTTCCTGTAGCGAGGCATAGCTCCAACAGCAATATCTCCTTTCAGCCTAGAGGCGTTCGCTATGTCATACCCCTCTTGCTTGATTCTTCGTAGTAGGGTTGATATAAAGCGGGCGGGGATGGTAAGGTCTGCATCTTGGATAACTATTATCTTTCCTACACTAGCCTCTATACCCGTCCTGACCGCTGCGCCCTTACCTTGATTGACCTTATGCCTAATAACCTTAGCCGTTGTCCCCAAAGCTAAACTGTAGGTAGCGTCGTTCGAGCCGTCATCGACCACGATAATCTCATATGAGACTCCTTCCCTGCTAAGAACTTCATCAACCTCACTGATCGCTCTCTTGATGTTCACTTCCTCGTTATATGCCGGTATTATTACGGATACTTCCACCTACTCTACCTCGAACTCGAGCATATACCCAAAGGTCTTCGAATCTAGATTACGCCTTCACGATTTAACAGTTCCTAGAATATATGAAGACTGACGCCGAAACCCGTCAGCTTATATGCCGAAGCCGAAGTAGGGGATCTTCCTTCTCATCAATTCAACATACTCTTTGAGTGTCTGAAGCTCCTCGGCTGAAAGCTTACCCGCAAAATCTCTAACCAGAACCTCCACATGTTTCTCAGGCACCTCGACGTATAAAACGTCCTCTTCCCTAATTTGGCGGCCGATTGTAGGTTCTTTCATCGAGATTGCTACCTGCATACCTCGCGTAGCCTCTGGGAGGTTCTGGCCTTTATCCTGTATCTGGGAAATCTTTCCTACAGGCGTTCCATCTCCCCTAACCAGCGAGTAGTGTGGTTTTATTCTCCCCGCCACGACCTCTACCCCGAAGACTGCTGGGTCACATCGCCTGAAAACACAGCCTCGGAGCAGCTTTACCTTCCCGGGTAGAATCATCGATTCAAAAGCCTTGAGAACTTTAGCTTCTTCCTCACTCTTAACCCAGGCGGTGTAGTCCTCAAGTAACTGATAGATGACGTTGTTACGGAATATTTTCACCCCACTACGCACAGCTTCATCGTGGGCGTCAGGCAGAACTTTTACATTGAAGCCTAGGATTACACCAAGCGTAGGCTCACGGCTTCTGACTGCCTCCGCCTCCAAGACATCCCGCCTGCTCACATCCCCTACGTCTCCTATACGGATTGGTACGCTCCGTAAGTTGAGCTCGTTTACGATCGCCTCGAGCGCACCTAAAGTGTCAGTCTTGATAATGATGCCTGATTTGTCGGAGGCGATCTTTACACTCTCGACCTCCTCCTTCACCTTATTCATCAACTGCTCTGGCGATTCTCCTTCAGGGAGGGCGTATATCGGCCCACCTGGTATAGCATCCTCTAAACCCGGGGCCACGACCTTCACACCTGCCGCCGCGGACACTTCACCAACTTGTTTGAACTTTTCTCTAGGGTCTCGTATCTCGTCGAGGGGTTTGGGGAGCAATAGGGCTCTGACCTTAGTAAGTATCGGCTTGGTCCTTCCGCCTACAACTATCGTGGAGCCATCTTTGAGTATGCCAGAATAGATGATGGCGTTAATGTTAACACCTAGACCCACATCTTCCTGGACCTCTAGGACTGAGCCCCTAGCAGGTTCGATTGACTGGATGAGTTGGTGCTTCATAAACTGCTGGGTTAATCCGACTAGTACCGTCAGAAGGTCGGGTAGGCCCTCTCCACTCTTCGCACTTACAGGAACTATCGCGGCTGTCTTAGTGAAGTCTTTCACCCTATCGAAACGGTCTGAATTAAGCCGCTCGTTACTGAGCCTACCTACAATTGCATATATCTTCTCGTCCAAGTTAGCTAGAGCTTGGTAACTCTGCTTCCTCATCGACTCGAGGAAAGGCAAGTTAGGTTGCGGCTGCCACCCTGTGATCATGTCGAGCTTATTCCCAGCCACGACAAAGGGTGTACGGCGAGCTTTCAGAATGTTTATGGACTCAAGTGTCTGAGGTTGAATCCCCTGTAGCAGATCAATCACCAGTACGGCTATATCAGCTACAGAGCCGCCACGCCGTCGAAGGTTTGAGAAGGCTGCGTGACCTGGCGTATCTATGAATAGGAGACCGGGGATTTCTATTGTAAAATTGAATTTTTTGAGGAGACTTCCACACACTTTCTGGAGAGCGTCATTAGGGACGAAACTGGCTCCTATGTGTTGAGTGATAGCACCGGGCTCTCTGGCTGCAACGGCTGTGCCTCTAATTTTGTCCAATAAAGTGGTCTTTCCATGGTCGACGTGACCCAGCACAACTACGATAGGCTGGCGTATAGGCAAAGGCAGCCACCCGGCGCGCTCTAATATTCAACATGCCGAGTGGGGTAGTATATCTCGCGCCTAAAATATTTAACGACCCCGGCAACCTGCAAAAAGCCCTCGATCATATACTATACACATACCAAATCCACTCAGGCTTCAATATGGAAAGTGATTAATATACTAAACAATAAGAGGAAGGTTGAAGAATGCAACTACAACCATAAGAGTCTTCGATATGGTAAATTTAGCCAAGAGTTTAGACGAGCAACGCTGTCAACTCGGCTACGAGGAAGAGAGGCAGGAAGATTATGGAAACCGTCTGCACCACCTTGATCAACGGGTTTATCGCAGGCCCAGCTGTATCCTTGAGTGGGTCTCCTACAGTATCACCCATAACAGCCGCCTTATGCGCCTCAGAGCCTTTCCCTCCTAAATTCCCAAGTTCGATGTATTTCTTTGCGTTGTCTAAAGCTCCGCCGCCATTAGTCATCATGAAAGCTAGAAATACACCTGAAACAACTACCCCCACAAGCAACCCTCCCACCGCTCTCACCCCGAAGAGGACCCCCAAGACGATCGGTGTTGCCACGGCGATCAAGGCTGGAGCTGCAAGCTCACTTATGGCACCTTTAGTAGCGATGCTGACGCACCTCTCATAGTCAGGCTTGGCTCGCCCATCCATGATGCCGGTAATCTCCCTGAATTGCCTCCTGACCTCATCTACTATTCGCATACCTGTCTTGCCCACTGCAAGGATCAGGAATGAGCTGAAGTAGAACGGGAGGAGCCCACCCACTAGAAGCCCTAAGATGACAAGTGGATCCACCAGCGTGAAGGCTGGAACATCGCGCCCCAGTTCAGTCATCCCCCGCACCGCATCTATGCGGAAAGCTTGGAACAGTGCTAGTGCCGAGAGAGCTGCGCTGCCTATGGCGAAGCCCTTAGTCGTGGCTTTAGTGGTATTACCTATCGCATCCAGCTTATCTGTGACTTCGCGAACCTCACCCATCCCAGTCATCTCAACTATGCCGTTTGCATTATCCGAGACAGGCCCGAAAGAGTCAATCGACATAACTATCCCTGAGAGTGAGAGCATGCCAGTCGTAGTGATCGCCACAGCATAAATTCCCATAATTGAGGCATCCACACCCCAAGGTGCCGAGAGATAGCCTACCGTATAGGATACTATAATTGCTACAACAAGAATGAGCATGCTGGGGAATGTACTCTTCAATCCTACTGAGAGCCCTGCTAAGAAGGTTGTAGGCGGCCCAGCTAGGGAGGCATCTGCGATTGAGCGAACGGGTGCGTATTTATAGGATGTGTACCGGTCGGCGACTTTCTCCAAGAGGATCACTACCACCAGCCCTATCAGACTACAGACGAACAGCCCGATGGCTAGCGGGGTTCCGAAGCCGAACATCCAGCCGGCGAGGAGGAAGCATAAAACCGCACTAGTCACTGTTGCCATGTAAAATGAGAGGTCTAAAGCCCGCATAGGTTCCCCCTTCCACCCTTCATGCACCACCGTTACCCCAAGCATCGAGCCGAAGATTCCTGCCGCCCCCAGCAGCATCGGGAATGTTATAGCATTCGACCATGAATCCAGCTGCCAGAAGCCAAAGTAACCGAGCAGCATGGTAGCGATCATGATTACTATATAGGACTCATAGACATCTGAACCCATCCCCGCGCAGTCTCCCACATTGTCACCTACATTATCAGCTATTACAGCAGGATTGCGTGGGTCATCCTCCGGAATTCCAACTTCAACCTTCCCCACCAAGTCGGCGCCCAAGTCAGCTGCCTTCGTGAATATGCCTCCGCCGACCCTAATGAACATCGAGACGAGACTTGCTCCGAATCCTAAACCCACTATGAGCGGCACCGCGGAGGGCTTAGCGCCCAAAGCCAGATAGAGCCCCGCGACCCCTAGTAGACCAAGCCCAACGACGCAGAGACCCATAACCGAGCCCGCCCTAAAGGAGACCACCAGGCAGGGGCCGATACCGCCCTTGGCAGCCTCAGCCGCACGGCTTGCAGACCGCGTTGTCACCGCCATACCAAAATAGCCTGCCAGCGCGGCCAAGCCTGAGCCGATGAGGAAGCCAACGGAAATCTTCCAGCTGTCTGCCCAAGATAGGCCAGTCATCTCACCTGCTAGGCCTGTGGCACCGCCTACGAGCGGCAATGAGACCCATATAACTAAGGCGATGGCGATTGCTATGGGGAAGATGTAACTGAACTCCTTCTTTAGGAAAGTAGCTCCGCCTAAACGAACTGCCTCTGAGATCTCCACCATCTTGGGATTCCCTGGGTTCTGCCTGAGCACCCACAACCCCAATATGCTGGCAGCCGCAACAGCCAAGACAGCTGCAACCAAGGGTACCATAAGCTCCAACTCAAATCAACTCCTTAAGATCTATCCTACATTTGCGAGCAGCTATGACCAAGCTTTCATCCCAGTTGAGGCATGGCCGGTGTTTATTAGACACCGAGGCATCTACGATTTATAATTAACGCCTAAAGTTTTTCGTGAATTGTTCGTAGGGGTCTAAACAGCTTACCTTATGTACTGAAGAGGTACCTTATCCTCTCCTCTGCCTCTTGAAGAGTTGGGTAGAACTCAACGCCTCGAACTCTCAGATTTCCGTCGAACAACTCATATTTACCTTGAGGGGCGAGAAGAGTTAAAGAGACCTCGTATCTTCCGTCACTGTAGACCACGTGGAGACTTTTATAGCTCTCCTCAGCAGGCTCCAGCTTTATAATGTATTTCCTAACGCCAGCCCCAAAATCCTCCTCAGAAGCGATCAACCTACCCTTCATCAGTCGACCAAAATTTTTGACAGCCAATTATCGGCAACCTCCAGACTGCCTGTCCACCCTAGAGACGGCTATTGGCTAAAGGTTAACACGTTACCACTAGTCGCAGGTAGAGTCATCTAACTTTACTGCCTTAGCTAGGCTTCCCTCTTACACATCTCGAAGTAACGCATTAAGATCTTGCTCCTGACATCACCGAGTTCATGTGTCTTTGATTGAAATATTCCATGCACGACGAAGCTGTTATCTTTTTGGTAGAAACCAATCTCTATGACCTTCTGCCCCTCAGCCTCTATCGCCTTCCTCATATTTTCCACCATTCTCAAGTCGAAATTCGTTAAGTCGCTTCTAATATACGCCACAACCTCGTCTATTATTGACTCCCCGTAGAGAAGCGTTGGGTTATTGAAGAGTAGGAAGTTCGGAATCTTTAAGATCCTCCCAGTCTGGACACTGGGGAGCCTTTCACCATCGCCAACTTCCTGTAGAGTCGTCCTCAGCCACCCTATATTCAATATGTCTCCCTTAACAATAGGGGAGGTCAGGATCTTGACCCTGATGCCAGGTTTGATATTCTTAATCCTCCTGAAAATCAGTCCGGCGATGAAGCTTGCAATGTAATCTTTGAACGCAAGAGAGAAGCCTAGTGCGCCAAGCAGTGTAGCGAGTAGGCTTGTGACCAATGCTAGTTCTACTGAATTTCCAGGCGCCAAATCAGTTCTTGCACCCTTATTATTGATGTGCGAAAACTGGCAAACTACGTTCTTCTTTCGCGACTTTTAGCACGGTATACGCTTCGCTGGAGACCACGTCGCTAAGTTCCCTTATCTCTTTCACTAGCTTGTCTCTTAAATCAGCTAGCCCTTTAGTCCTAACTTTCAAAAGTATGTCGCAGTGTCCATATATTTCATGCGCCTCTAATACGCCTTCAGTCTTGCTCAACTTTGCGACCACCTCATCAGCTGCTCCAGGCTTAACCCTGATCTCGATAAAGGCTGTTACCCCGTAACCCATCTTCTCTTCATCTATTACTGTCTCGAAGCCTTTGATAATACCCTCATTGATCATCTTTTTAACTCGGGCATGGATGGTGGCATCTGCAACTCCGAGATCCTTTGCTAACTCTAGGAAAGGCTTCCTAGCATTAAACCGCAGAGCGTAGAGTATTTTCAGGTCTAGATCGTCCACGGTGAATTCTTACCAGATTTAGTAAATAAGAGTTTTGCTTCTGAACCTGTTTTAAGTCAAGAATTTTCTAACTTTTTCGCAAGATTTATAAGAACATGCCATGTAGACTGGAGCAGAGGCGAGGTAGTGTCCCAAGATATTCTTCGTACCCCTCTCACTTCGAACGTTATGCCAAAGGAGGTATTTCACACTGCTTCACTAGTGTTCTTCATCGTATATGCACTTATTATATTCAGAAACCTGAAGAGGACCAACCTGCCAGTATGGGTCATAATGTTTGCTGGTGCAGTCTCTTTACTCTTCCTTAACGGCATAGCGCTTAGAGACGCCTATTCCGCTGTTAACATCGACGTAATCTTCTTCCTCATAGGCATGTTCTCAATCGTATCGGCTCTGGAGGCTTCAGGGCTTCTCAAGTATTTAACTCTACGGATCTTATCTTTCGCGGACTCCCCTGATAGAGTCCTCTTTTTCACCATTATAGTCTTAGGAACAATGTCAGCATTCCTAATGAACGATACAATCGCAATAGCTGCGACGCCCATAATCATAAGCATAGCCAGAGAGGTGAAGATCAAACCAACACCTTTCCTCATCACCCTCGCATTTGCGGTGAGCATAGGAAGCACCATGACGCCCATGGGCAACCCCCAGAACCTCCTTATAGCCCTCGACAGTGGCATCGAAGCCCCACTCTTAACCTTCCTCAAATTTTTAGGCCCCCCCACCGTAATCAACTGTTTTGTAACCTACTACCTTCTAAAATTCTATTACAGAAAAGATCTGGCGCGTGGGGCACAGCCACATAACTTAGCGTGGGAAGACGCCGTAACCGATATGCACCTTGCTAAGATAAGCGGTATTATAGCAGTGTTAACAATAGCTGGATTCTTTGCCTTGAATATTTTGAAAGTAGTGGGCTATGAAACTGAGCTTAACTTCGGGACTGTAGCGTTGTTGGGGGCGGCAGCCTTATTCTCAGTTAGCTCTAGGAGGAGGGAGATAATAAGAGGCGTGAACTGGAGCATAATCATATTCTTCATATCGATGTTCATTGTTATGCAGGCAGTTTGGAATAATGGTTTGATAAAGCTATTCACATTACTTCTCCCTCCTATTACGCATACAGACTCTTCCCTAACCATCCTAAACATAGTCGTGGCTAGTGTGGTTTTAAGCCAGTTCATGAGCAACGTCCCTTTCGTTGCGGTGTATACCCATGTCATGAAGAGCGTGGGTTTCAATTCGCTGGACGTGGAGGCGTGGATGGCGTTAGCGGGAGGGTCGACACTTGCTGGAAATCTTACAATTCTTGGAGCAGCCAGCACGATTATTATACTTGAAGCCTCCGAAGAGGAAGATTACACATTCAGTTTCAGCGAATATTTCAAGATAGGCTCCTTGGTAACCGCAGCCAATGTGGCAATTCTAGTTTTATGGCTATTTTTCGTTTAACAAACCATCCAAAGCCTGGGGGTTTAAACTGCAACTTGACATCAACCATCTAGAAATTTCACTTTAACCCCCTACAAACCGTCATATACCAGAAACAAAAAATTTCAAATGCCATAATTTTAACGGGAACAGAGACCTCTACAACATAGCGCGCGGCTGTGTGCGGCCTTGGCGGAGGTGACAATCTTGGCAACACCTAAACTGAGTTGCAACTTTGGGCTTTAGAACATCTGAGGCGAATGAAATTTGATGGATTGTTCCTCCCCTTACCGAGAAATATAGCAACCCTCCCTACAAGGGAACCGGTATCTCGCTTCTTCATCCAGCATTCACAGAGACGGTGAATCCTTTGTTTAAAAACGCGAAATACACCATAACCGTCACTTGCCCTTACCTCGAACTAGAGAGGTTAAAACCCCTACCGCCGAGATAGGCGCTGCGGCAGCAAAAGTCTTCCTCATAGCTTCGACAAATACCTCAGCAGCCACCTCTAACTTAGGGTCGATACCTACGAAAAGATCGGAGAGCATCTTACTAGGAGCAACAGTAGCAAAGATTGCACCCATAATGACTAGACTCAGTGACTGACCCAGAAACCTCATCATCGCCAGCGTCCCAGACGCCACACCAAGCCTGCTCTTATCAACGGATCCCATCACGGCGCTGGTATTAGGAGAGGAAAAGAGTCCCATCCCCAATCCTATGATAAGGAGTCTAATGGCTATGTCTGTTGATGATGACTGCAGACCCAGTGTGCTTGCCAACAGAAGACCGACACATATTATAGCCATACCGAGGGAGCTCAACATACGCGAACCAATCCTGTCAGAAAGCCACCCGCTAATAGGAGCTAAGACTGCCATGGTCGCAGGCATTGTGAGGAGTATAATTCCAGCCTGCAACGGAGAGTAGTTTAGAACTCTCTGAAGGTAGAAGGATGTGAAAAAGCTGACACCAAAACATGAGGTATAGTTCAGTAATGCTGAGATATTAGCAGCTGAAAAGAGCCTGTTGCGAGAGAATAGCGAAACATCCAGCATAGCTTCGGCGCCTTTCCTAATTTCAACAAGCACAAACAGAGTTAGGAAGACCCCACCTACAATTAAGAGACCAATTATTGGGAAGGCGCCCCACCCAAAACTTCCACTCAACGTTAAAGCTAGAAGCAGGGCGACTAGGCCTAGAGTAAAAGACGAAGCGCCTAGTAGATCAAAACGCTTTTGGCTTGCTGTCGTTGATTCCTGTAATTTCATAAGTGCCAACGATATTACGAGCAAACCTATCGGGACATTTATACAGAAAATCGACCGCCAACCAAACTCATATGTAAGGAAGCCGCCTAAGCTCGGGCCCACCGAGAGCCCCACATAGACTGACATAGTATTTATCCCAAGAGCCTTGCCTCTTTCTCTACTTGGGAATACGTCTGTGACTATAGCGGCCGAGGTTGACCCTATGAAGGCAGCCCCACCGCCCTGAATAGCTCTAAAAGCTATTAGCTGTAAGCCGTCCTGTGATATACCACAAAGGAAAGATGACGTGATAAATATCGCAAAACCTGAGATGAAAATCAGTTTCCTCCCTATCACATCTGATAGTCTCCCTATACTCAACAGAAGAGCTGTAAGGGAGGTCAAGTAAGCCGTTGGAACCCATATAGCCATTGCATAATCCATTTTCAGACCTGAAGTTATTGAAGGAAGAGAAACGCTCACTACAGAACCGTCAAGAGGGGTCATAAAGGAGCCTATTGATGTTATTGATAAAACTATCCACTTGTGGGAGTTATTGCCGTTATTCACAAAACACCTCTAACTAGAAAGAACACTATAAAAGTTACCGGGAACAAATGCCCATCCTGACTGCCCTAAGAAATGCGTGGGCGCGGCGCCTTTGCCCCAAGGTAGCAGTCACAATGTCAAGCACACCTTCAGGTGGCATATACATTATTTACACGCCCAAACACCCTAAGTAGGACTGTAGATCGCCTTCGCATAAATATGGAAGGAGAGGCTTATAGAGTCCTTAACTAAGCTACTTTAGTAGGAGTATGAAACATAACTCCGAAGTGTTACTGTGAGGTCTTGATCATGTTTTTCACTATTTTTTCGAGTTCCTCAAGTTTTTCTTGGTCTAAAACTTTATGGGCCAATGGTAGCAGTTCAGCATCTTCTCTCTGTGCATGCGCTGAAAGTTTTTCAATTATCCACCCACCAATCTTGACGAGTTCCCTCTTTCTGTCCTCATTTTCAATGCCTGATTTTACGATTGCTAGAAATTCGGAGATCATCTTTATTATGATTTTATGCTCAGCAACCAAGTCTAAGATTAATGTCTTTTCGAAGCCGGCTGCTCGTTCCAACATTGGAAAGAGACTTCTTTCCTCGATTTCAAAATGGAAGGGAACAGCCTTCCTTAAAAAAATCTGAAAGTTCATCGATATTTTCTAAAGTGCCTACTTTTTTTTTCAGATGGTCTACCTTTCCTATTTCAAGCCCCTGTATGGTTACTCCTAGGAGAGACAATTTCTCTAAAACATCTTTATGTTCTTGACCCAACTTTTCTAATACGGCCATTTGCGCCACAATAAATAATGTATTCCCACAGACTCCCCTTTAAATTCTTTCCTAGCAAACCCGTCAGGATTAGCTAAACCTCCCACGAAACACATTGAATTTCTACATCAGCAGATCATACCGGTTTTTGACAGCTAACGGTTTTCTTATCACCATTTTTCCGTTGCTAAGCTTCATCATTATATCCAAACTGTCGTCTAGGTAAGCCAAAAGCTTGTCTTTTACAACTAGCTTGCTCTCATACTTCTTACAGTTCCCCTCCACCGTCGCAGTCGCAATTTTCACCATCCGACCTGAGGGTGGTTAGCTGAGGTATACGCTCCTGGATCTCCAGTTGTAGCGCCTACATCTTCCCGTCAATGAAAAATTCTTCTCTAAGTTCTTTATTCTTCTCAACTCTTCACCTTCACCGGGTCGTACCAGAAAGTTTGGCTTGGTTACACCAGAGAGTGAGGATCATCTCCTTCTTCGCCTCCTCTGAGACAGTTTCGCCTGAAGGGCTTAAGAGGATGTTCAGCCTCAGCTCCACCTTCAGATACTCCACCCTGGATCACTCTTCACACAACCGCAAATTTTAAGACCCTTATAGGGCACCCAGCCCACCAACAATGGCTGGTGGAGGACTACATATATCGAACCACGTGAGATGGCGGGCCCGAGGGGATTTGAACCCCTGACTTCCGGCTCCGCAGGCTTCCGTGCAGCTTTTTTCCAGCTGCTCAGCGTCCTGATCCTGACTTTCCGGGCAGGTGGAGTCGGTGTATCACTCTGCCTCTAGACGACGGGCCCTCACGGATTGGAAGACCGTATACCGCAATATTTTAAGGCTTTTAAATTAAAAAGGTTGATGTATTAATCTCTATAATGTCTTAAACGGGTTTCAGGCTACTGGCCTCTAGGTAGGCTTTGGTGGTGGTTGCGTGTCTATTCCTAAGGGGCGGTTTGCTACAGGTTTATACACGAACTGGGATTCCTTCGTAAAAGTCGACGAGAAGACTGTAAGTTGGGTTAAGAGTATCGGCAAGGTACAGCCAAGAGAGCTCATCCTAACCTCCATTGAAGAGGTAGCCCATACGCTTGAGGAGGCTTTCACTAGGGGTGGAGGAGAACACCTGATATCGAAGGAGCTCTATGATGAGCTAAATTCTATGTTTAGTGGGCGAAGTAAGTCCTTGGGAGGGAACGGCTTCCATATGGGGCGCGCCCTTTATTCGCTGGGTCTCCTACCACTGGTCTCATACCCTTGTAGACCGCCGAATCTGATGGCTGCCTCACCGAGCTTCAGGGTTGTTGATAACGGGAGACTGAAGTTTCCGAAGGAGGCGGTCAGAGAGACTGACTGTGAGTATGAGCACATCGTCTTCGAGTTTACTAGAGACCTCAAATTGGGTATTGATGCAGAAGGCAGGCAGATATTCTCTTGGGATATGATGTCCTCAAGCGGACTATTCGACGTTGACTTTCTGGACTACGCTTCAACATCTAAGAATATCGACGTGCTGATTCTCGGTTACGCTCATCTCCTGCTACCTCAACACAAAAGACGCACCGATGAACTCATCGATAGACTCGCCCACAGCCAGAGGCCGAAGGTTCACTTAGAACTTGGCCAGGGATCTGAGGAGTCTGTTAGATACGCTATGGAAAAGTTTAGCAACAGTGGCTGCGTTGACTCGTGGGGCATGAACGAGGATGAGTGTGTAACCTACCTTGGTGCCGAGTCCTACGAGACAAGCGATCTGATTGAGGCTGTAGCGAATGGTGTAAAGAAGTACGGGTTGAGTAGGATCTGCGTTCACTCTCCAGAGTATGTATTCTCGATCTCTAGGTATACTCTTGAGAGGGAGACGGAAGCTCTTCAGGCAGGATGTCTAGCCGCTGCTGCTTTAACGTTCGGAGGCAGTAGCATAAGGTTGAACCTCGCCAAGGCAAAGTCGCTACCTACATCAAAGGTTGTTAGACTCGCTAAGGGGAAGGGTGAAGGCTACAACTTATGCCTTATCCCCACCTATGTTAATCCTAAGCCAAAAGTGCTCACAGGTTTAGGGGATACCTTCGCCGGGGTTCAAGCAGCCATCGCCTTGAGGTAAAGTGTAGTAGGAGCCAGTGGGCAATTGGCAGTGCTAAAGATTACACGCAACGACCCAAAAATACAGTGATCTAAGGTAAACGGACCCCTGGATCCTCCCAAACATTTCACATAAATTGGCGAGCGGAGACAATAACCAGATAAATAACGCCTCTCAAACTATAGGGACACTAAACTTTGGCCAACTAGACATATCCGCATTCGCCGGGGTAATCTAGTTTGAGTCAGCCGTCACATTGGATAACCAAGATTGTGGACGATCTGGAACAGCGCGGCGACTTGGTAACAGTCTTCAGCACCGCTAAGACTCCAAGCGGCCCAATTCATGTTGGAGTTGGAAGGGAGCTGATCTACTGTAGCGCCTTCGAGAAGCTTCTAAGGAAACGAGGTCATGACACACGTTTCCTCTTCTTCGTAGACGACTTCGACCCCCTCAAAAGTTTCCCCACCGGCACTCCGACAAATTTCACAAAGGAAACAGCATATCTGGGGGTGCCACTCTATAAGGTGCCCTGCCCATATGGGGATTGTAGAAGTTGGGGGGAACACTACGCTAGGGAGTTATTCGATACCTTCCCCGACTTCGGCCTCTACCCTGAGATAATATTTTCACATGAACTCTACCAAACCTCTCAGATGAAGAGTCTCATAAGGCTCTCCCTAAAAAGGGTTGAGGAGATACGGCGGATTTTTGACGAAGTTGTAAGCCCAACCCTCTCAGGGGAGCAACTCCAGGTCTTCAAACGCGACCTCCTAACATGGTATCCATGCCTCGCCCTATGCAGAAACTGTGGAAGACTGAAGACTGGAGTGGTTACAAGTTACGATGCCAACAGTGACAGCCTCACCTACCTCTGCAGCGCTTGCGGGGAGAAAGGTGAAGTTCCAGTGGAAAGTTGGCCTATCAAATTGAGATGGAGAGTTGATTGGCCGGCAAAGTGGGCACTATTCAAAGTCAGCTGCGAGCCGGCTGGAAAAGATCACTGCGTCAAGGGTGGGGCTTACGATACAGGTGTGGAGATATGCAACAGAATCTTCAACTGCAAAGGACCATACCGCATACCTTACGAATGGATTCTCCTCGGGGATCGAGCTATGAAGACGCATAAGGGCATCTCT
>JAVZMI010000004.1:105635-106274 GCA_038883335.1 Candidatus Bathyarchaeia archaeon | reverse complement strand
CCTTGGATTGAAAATTCCGTCACGTTCAAGTCTAGACAATATTTAAATAATTTACATTTTAAATGAGAGGTTTGTGGGAAACTTAATACTCAAAGTTGAGAACTTGACAAAAAAATTTGGAGAGCTTGAAGCATTATACAATGTAAGCTTCGAGGTAAAAATTCAAGAGTGTTTAGGTATTATCGGCCCAAATGGCGCCGGAAAAACAACGCTGTTCAACGTTATATCCGGGTTTATGAAACCGACTTTTGGAAACATAGAATTTGATGGCAAGAGCATCGTAGGAAATAAACCTCACGAGTTAGTTAGATTAGGTCTGAGTAGAACTTTTCAAGTCGTCAGAGTTTTTAAAAATCTAACAGTACTCGAAAATGTCTCTACTGTAACTGAGAACGGAGAAGAACTTCTAAAAGAACTGGGACTTTTTGAAAAGCAGGATTACATGGCAAAAGATCTCCCTCAAGGGGATTTAAGGAGATTAAATATCGGCATGGCTCTAGCGACGAATCCTAAATTGCTATTACTGGATGAGCCTTTTTCAGGGTTAAGCCCAAAGGAAGGCGCAGAATTTGGTACAATTATTGAAAAGCTTAAAACGAAAAAGATAACGATGATTCTTATCGAGCATAAACTCCGAGA